>JAGQVA010000636.1 GCA_020438265.1 Bacteroidota bacterium | reverse complement strand
TAATTCTTACAACATCTGTTCTGGGAGGAACGATGAGTGTATCTCCCACCAGCAGGGGAATATCAAACTTGGAGCCTCTTCTTCTCAAAGCCTTATCCAGTTTGATAGACATTTTTCCGATCAGTGGTCTCATCACAAATGCTCCTTTCAAATAAGCCAAATCCGTGATTCCACCTGAACGCGCCACCAACGAACTGATTCTTTCAGCTTTTGAAGATTTATTATATTCTCCCGGTGTAGTTACTTCACCAAACACATAGACACTTTCCTGAAGCTCGAACAAAGGATTTTTGCGCACAAATACCTGATCGAAAGAATTGATTTTCATAGATGCCAGAATAGAATCTTCCTGCCAGTTCTGGTTAATCGAGACCGTTTTGATATCCACCGGCACAGGTATTAATTTGCCTTCTCCATCCATCACCTCAATAACACGGGAAAGTTCTACCCGATCAAAATCAGCTGACAGTTTGGGGCCTCCGGCCTGATAAAAAACATCCAGAAGGGTCATATTCGGTCTGACCTCATATTGCCCCGGACGATTGACCAGCCCTTTGACCATTACATATCCCTGATCAAAAAATTCATTTTCAGAACGGACAATCATCCTTTTGAATCCCTCTACCTGAAATGTATCGGTAACCGTCCCTTCTTGCCAGTCTTTCTCAATTCTTATTCGGACAATTTCAGGGCGGTCTGTGGAAACTCCGTAATGTCCCATTTCTTCATAGTCAATATCCTGATACAGTTCTACTTCATTGACATCAGCCTCGGCATTCAATCCGCCAGACAAGTAGAGCAGATCCTTGATTGTCATTCCCTTTTTCATTGGAAATTTGCCAGGATTTTTGACAGCTCCTCCCACCTCGATAAATTCAAAATTCTTAAAATCATATTTTGAATAAACCTGCACCCTGTCAAACTCATAGATAAGCAGTGTATCAATGGCAGGATCATTGCGCCAGTCTTCGTCAATCGAGATTCGACGTACAATCAGATCTTCCGGATTAATATCAATGGAGGTATTGGAAGATTTTTCTCCTTCTTCTGTAGAATTTTCAGATTCCCCTGAAACAATTTCGGATTCCTCAGGATTTTGAAATTTTCTCGCCAAATGATCCGCCCGCGTAATGACAGAAAGCTCAATATTCTGAAGGTCAGCATCTTCCCTGGGGCCTCCTGCAAGAAAAAGTAGGTCTTTCAGCGTCATCGTAGGGCTGAGTTTGACAACTCCGGGAGTTCGGACCATTCCCGAAATATTGATATATCTTTCATCATGGAAATCTGATTCCGCAAAAATGATCAATGCATCAAAATACTGAAGTTCGAGATTGTGAATGGGATTATCGTGATCATACACTTCGTTGAGGTTTACCGGGATATAAATGACCTCATTTGATCCGGGAACGATTCTCACAACATAAGCCCGGTCTTTGTATGCATCGATCCCCAGACCACCTGCACGTGCAATCAGGTTGGAAATCCTTTCACCTGGAAGTAACTGGTAAGTTCCCGGGTATTCCAGATTACCAAACGCCTGAACGATATTAAATGCGCCCTTATTCAGAGTTTTGATGATCAATTTGTCTCCCTCCTGAATTCGGAAATCCTTGTTGGAATTTGTCAGAATGGAGTCCAGGTGGAAGTTAATCAATACCTCTCTTTCACTTTGCAAACGGGCAATTTGTGCATCACTTCGCATCGCGTCATAGTTCAGACCACCTGCGAATTCCAGCAAAGCCTTTAAATTCTCTCCTTCCTTCAATTCATATTCCATCGGCCTTTTTACCGCTCCTTCCACTTCCGCAATTTTATCCTGAACCGGAACATAGATAAAATCATTATCCTGAAGGTAAACAGGCTCATTTTTCCCTTTGATGAGATAATCATAAATATCCAGGGTCTGCACTGTGCGACCTCCACGTTTAATAAGGATATTTCTTACAGAACCGATATCCGTAATGCCTCTGGCTTTAAACAGCGCATTAAATGCCGGTACGGCAGCATTAATCTGATAAGAGCCTGGGCTAAACACTTCCCCCACAATATTGACATGGATGGTACGGCGGCTTTTTCCCATAAACACTTCAATTTGTGAACAGGAAGAAACCAGTCCTTTGTATCGTGCCAGAAGGATTTCCTGTGCTTTGGTATAGGTAAGCCCTCCGATATATACCTTGCCCATATAGGATCGCCAAATAGATCCATCTTCCCTTACAACCAAACTCTCAGACAATTCACTACAACCCCAAATAGTTACTGTAAAAACGTCTCCTTCACCTATGATATAATCCGGATTCGGCCTTGGATTTACATCCTGAATAAACCGACCAGCAGAATCGGCAAAAATCTTGTGTCCAAACACATTGCTGAGAATAGGAGGTCCCAGATATGCAGGGTTTTGATTTTTGGGTTTATCCTTAAATTCGGTGTCTTCCTCATCGATAACTGACTCTGTTCCTTCAAGCTGAACATTAGGATTGAGATTCGCAGGGTCATTATTATTCTGAGAGGGATTGGGATTAGGATCAGAACTTGCAGGCTGAGTGATTCCAGGAATTCCACTCTGAGGCATCTGAAGCCGTTTACGAATTTCTGATTCAGAAACCCCTGCATCTCTCAACTGCTTCAATCTTTCCTGAAGCTGGGGCAACTGACTTTGTGGTATTTGACTCGGATCTATTCCTTCGGGGAAATTTTGAGGATTGATAACAGGTTGGCTGATTAGTTTACCTCCAAGGATAAAAAGGAAAAAGAATGAGAAAAATAATATTGGTCGGTTAGTTTGGATCATTATATTTCTAAGAAAGTCCGCAAATTTACGAAATGATTGGCAATGATTCGGGTTAAGTAACAACTTTTCAATTCAGTTTCTTACAGGCAGAATGACAGATTTTATGCTTCCTGAATCGTTTGACACAATTCTACCAGTACTCCTCCACAATCTTTGGGATGCAGAAAACAAATCATTTTTTGGTCTGCGCCTCTTTTAGGCTCGTCGTTTAATAATCGGATTCCTTCTTTTTTCAAACGTTCCATTTCTTCTCTGATATCTTCTACCTCAAAGGCAATATGGTGCATCCCACTACCTTTCTTTTCAACGTAACGGGCAATGGCTGAAGTATCTGCGGTGGCTTCCAGGAGTTCTACCTTGGTTTCTCCCATTTGATAAAAACTGGTTTTTACTGCTTCACTTTCAACGGATTCGTGTTTATAGGGAGTTTTTTTGAAGAGAATGGAGAAAAGGCGGTCTGCCTCTTCCAATGATTGCACTGCGATTCCGATATGTTCTACTTTCATGATGATTATGTTTGTTTGGTCTTACCCACAAAGCTACACCAAAGAAAGGAAAACAGCGATTTTTCCGATCTATTTAACAAACTGTTAATTCTAATCCATGCTACTTTCTGATTTTTTCTCTTACTTTAGAGGGAACAATTACGCAAATCCTAAAAACTCTGATATGCTACGCTTTACTCTTTTCTGCTGCGTTATACTCTTCATTGTAAGTTGTACTCCCCCACCCCAGGAAGCACCAAAGGAAAAAAATCCTGCTGCTGAGGGTTTTGATCTGGAAGGTTCTGACGAAAAAGCCATCGCCATTGCGGATGAAGTCATGGAAGCCATGGGCGGACGTGCCAACTGGGACGCGACACGATATATTCAATGGACTTTCTTTGGTTTCCGGACACTTACCTGGGACAAACTGGAAGGAAGAGTCAGAATCGATTCTCCCCGCGATAGCATGACTTATCTGGTGAATATTTTCGACAATACCGGGAAAGTATTTAAAGCAGGCGAAGAAATGACACATCCTGATTCGCTTGAAAAATACGTTCCTCGGGGCAAAAACATCTGGATCAATGATTCATACTGGCTGGTGATGCCTTTTAAACTGAAAGATTCTGGAG
>JAGQVA010000635.1 GCA_020438265.1 Bacteroidota bacterium | reverse complement strand
AGGGCGCGATAGTCTCCGGCAAGAATTTGTTGGCGAATGGGCAGGAGATTATCCAAAACCCCGTTTGTTTCATCCCAGTCGAGATATCCTTCATCCGAATGATAGCTGATTTTGATGATTACCCATTCTTTTGTTCGAGTAACTTCTACTCCTCCTTCAATATATTCATCGGTAATGTCATAAGGTAATACCTGCTGATAATTAATCAGTTCTCTCGGAAATTTTAGCATAAATTTGACGCTACCCCAATTAGCCCAGTAATACATCGCATCAAAATAATGGAGGACCACCTCTTCTTCATCTTTAGGAAAATCCGAATAACTATACGTGAAAACAGCCCCATAATTACTGGCTTCCGTTCGACTCGACCAGCTACTGATTTCGGCTTTTTCAGCCTGTGAAAGCGGTTTGTCAACCCGGGCAAATTCATAAAATTGAAATTCTGACATTTTTTTGCGATTTTCTGACTTTTATTCGTATATTGTCAATCATTGCACATTTCATATAGACTTGAACACCTGATTCTAACATAACCATTTAAATACCAATAATCATCTATTGGTAGTGCTGTCGACCTGTAATTTTACTTAAAATTATGTAATAAATGCCCATACTTTAAATGAAATAAGCGATCACTAACAGCATTCCCTGTCAATGAGAATTGTATGTCAATTCAAGAGAGCCCGTCAGATACCCTGGTGGGCTTGTTTTTTGCTTCGAATAATCAAAAAATTGGGATTTTAATTGTTATTTTTCCTGACTTTTCTTATATTTAATATTACCATGGGTGAGCAGAAAGCAGATATATGGTAGGTTTCACCCCGTTCCCATTTCATAGCTTATTATTCCCATCTTTTTAAATGAGTACATGCTTTTCCCCTTTGCAGGTATTTTCATTTTAATCAAACATATAAAACCTATGAATTACTGTGTAAATCTAAAAAATGCTATTGCTACTTTGATCGTAGCAATGGTAATCATTCCTTCTTTTGGCCAGATCGCCGAAGTGGTCTCTCTCCGCGAAATCACGCTTAAAAAAGATGCTAATCCGATTATGTTTCAAAACATGATGCATATCGTCAGAAATGAGTTAGACGAAAAGGCTATGGGAGCTCATGTGAATATATGGATGGGAGAAAGGGGGGAGAGAAAGGGAGAATATATTCACGCGTATTCGTTTGATTTCAAAGCAGCAAGGGATTATTATTTTCCTGAAGCAGGTGGGGCTGCACCAAGGGCCGAGGCATTGAACAAACGAGTTCAGGTGCCTGTTGACCCCGGGACAATGATAGAAGGTACTCCCACTTACACAGATTATGTCTTATTGGGTTTTGATAAACTCGTTACCCCCAGAGGAGGGCCGGTCGCAGGTGTAAGAAAAGTAGAAGTTCCCGCAGCAAATCAGGCCGCATTTGAAAAAATTGTGATTGAAAAACTTCAGCCTTACTGGCAGGAGCATGTAGATGGGATGTATGTGTACCTTTATAAAGGAGATCGCGGAGAGCGAAAAGGGCAATACCTGTACGTTGTTTTCTTTGATTCCATAGAAAGGCGCAACGCATATTATCCTTCAGAGGGAGGCGATAGTTCGGATGCATTTAAAAAAGCAACAGAGGGAATTCCTGATTTTGGACTTGAAAAACTGGGCGCAAAAGTGGTAGGTGATTCTTACACGGATTATGTGATTGTGTATTAAATTGTATTGACTCAATTTTTTTATCTCTTGCGGCAAAGTATGCTGCAAGAGATATTTTTTTTGCCTGGTGACTGCTTTATATCATTGATGAATGGAAAATATGAAACTATATTCCAACTTCAGAAAATGGTCCACGAATCGTTTTTACTCCCCTTCTGCTCCCAGCTAAAAAGCCATCTATTCTCCTGATATTTTTTATCCATTTCCTGCTGTTAGTGATTATCACAAAATACTTCTGTATGCGATTTTGTGTGGTAAAATAGCTGTGTTTTGTCAAAAACAGAAGTGCTATTTCTACATAAAATCATTCGTGATAACCTTTTAACTTATCAAATTATGGTAAAACAATTTCGAATTTCCCATTGGTTATTAGCGCTTGTTGCTGCCTGTATGATTCAGGCGGCGACGGGTCAGATAATAACCAATCAGACCGCCTTTACCATACAATCAGGATGCTTCCTGATAGTTCAGGGCGATCTTGTCAACGAAGGCTCGGGTGAGTTTTTGTTAGCAGGCCAGATTTTTTTGAAAGGGAATATTCTCAACCAAAGCAGTACAAATCTGACTTCTGGTACAGGAGAAGTAGCATTATTGGGTCCTAATCAACTAACTATCGGAGGAACAAATCTAAGCCGATTTGATGATTTGAGCATTCTCAGTTCAAATGGACTTAAACTGGAGCAAAATATTCAGGTAGAGGGAGAATTAAATATGCTCGCCGGGGGTCTTGACCTTAATGGCCAAAACATTGATCTGTTGTCTACAGGAACTGTGATAAACGAAGCAAATGCCAATCGCATTTTCGGAAGCAGTGGAAAAATTATTACAACCCGGAATTTGGGAATACCCAATGGAAGTAATATCGCAGGATTGGGCGTGTATATTACCTCTGACTCTGACCTGGGTATGACGACGATTGAACGAGGGCATGATATCCTTACGATGGGTTCTGCAACCAGCATTGCACGGCATTTTAATATTATCCCGGTTAATAATTCCGGATTAGCAGCAACATTAAAGATCGATTACTTCGATTCAGAGCTTAACGGCCAGAATCCCGATTCTCTTAATCAGTGGAGATTTAAACCCGGTTCCATATTTTGGCAGATAGGCAATGTGCCCAATAAAGGAACACCTAATTACCTGGAAGGGGGCCCCTACAATTCCATGGGAATATGGACTTTATCTGACGGAGGTTCAAAGATTAATTCCATCGATGATTTACTCCCTCTACTGACCGTTAATTATTATCCCAATCCACTTCTGTACGGAGAAAAATTAAGAATCGCAGGTCTTCAAACGGGGGAATATTTCCTGATATTATTTGACATGCGGGGGCGTAGCGTATGGGAAACTTCATCAAGAATTATAGAAAGTGCCCAGGTGGAGGAATACGAGTTTCCGCTGTTACCTGAAGGAATTTACTCGCTCCGAATAAGTTCGGAGAAGTATGCTCCTTCCATTTGCCGAATTCAAATTCAGTCAAACTAAAAATCTAATACAATGAAAAATATATTTCTTTTTATCGCATTATTTGGAGGCGCAAGCCTTTTGGCCCAAAACGTGGGTGTAGACCAGACCAATCCAGCCAGTAAACTGGATGTCAACGGAAACCTGAGTGTGGGAAGTAGTTATTCCGGTACATTCACAGCACCTGTCAATGGAGCCATTTTTGAGGGAAAGGTAGGGATTGGGACATCAAACCCAACAGGAAATTTAGATGTTCGCGGTGAAGATGCTCAGTTAAGTATCTCCATTCCCAATGGTAATAACTGGACTTTTACGCATTACTTCGACAATGAAAATCTTTATATACAGAGGCGGTTAGGTAGTGGCGGTTTTGGAGGAAATCTGGTTGTTATAGACACTATTGGAAAAATGGGGCTAAAATTAGGCGGGTCATATTCTCCACAAAGTGATTTACATATCAAACAATCAGGCTGGCAAACTGCAGGGATAAGGTTAGAAGAGGCTTCAACCACAAATAATTGGGTTACCTATATCCATCACTCCAGCGGTGATTATGCTTTTAATTATAATGGATCCTTTTTAGCATGGATAAATAAGATTGATGGAACCTTTTCACACATTTCGGATGTAAGACTTAAAAAGGATATTCACCCCATGGGGAGCGTGTTATCTAAAGTTCTGGCTTTAAATCCAACTACTTATCAGTTTAAGACCCAATCCGAGGAAGATAAAACCGTTTCCATAGGGTT
>JAGQVA010000634.1 GCA_020438265.1 Bacteroidota bacterium | reverse complement strand
GCCTTGTATCTGTAGGTCCGGAAATCATGAAATTGCTCAAGGGCAATGAAATCCACATGCCCAAAGGGCCTGTGTTTCAAACAGCAATCATTGCTGGTACAATGGGAGCCAAAAAAACTGGCGAACTCATTCCCCTTTGTCATCCCATAGGTCTGGATAATCTCAAAATTGAGATTCATGTCAATGATCAGGATGATATTATTATCGATTGTACCGCCAGCATCGAAGCCAAAACCGGGGTGGAAATGGAAGCCCTGACAGGAGCCAGTATCGCAGCACTTACGATCTATGATATGTGTAAGGCCCTTTCTCATGATATTATAATTAAACAAACCCGCCTGATGGAAAAACGAGGCGGGAAAAGAGACTTTTTGCGTGATGAACCCTCAGCTTAACGGATTGATTCTCGTCGGAGGGAAAAGCCGCCGCATGCAAGAGGATAAGGGATTAATGAATCTTCACGGAAAACCTCAGCGGTTGTACACCTGGGATCTGCTCAAACAGGCAGGATTGGAGAATGTTTATTTTTCGTGTAGAGAAGATCAGCAGGAGGAATTGAATGGTTATAAAACGATTATTGATCATCCCGATTTTGATGGCCCGCCTGATGTCATATTGAATGTGCTGACTCAGTTTCCTGAGAAAGCATGGCTTATTACTGCCTGTGATTTGCCTTTGCTGACGGTTGAGACTTTGGAGGAATTGATTCGATTCCGAAATCCTGATAAAATAGCTACTGTGTTTCAATTGCCTGACAGAAATTTTCCAGAACCATTGATTGCGATTTGGGAGCCTTCGGCTGGAGACAAGTTAAAGGAATATTTTGCTTCAGGACAAAGGAAACTGATCAAATTTTTGATGGAATCAGAAGTGGAGGTGATTGAGCCTTCTTCTCCGCAGAGTTTGTATAATATGAATGATCCGGTGGCGAGGGAGTTCGTGCGGGGGGTGATTGCTGGGAAATAGGATTGAATCTCCGTCAATAGTGGTTGATGAAGATCCCTCGCTTCTTTGCTCGGGATGCCCCTAAACGGTGAAAACACACCTTTGCCAACTTGGCAAATCAATACTTTCCCACTATTTGTGGGCATCCCGAGCGAAGCGAGGGATCTTCAAAAATGAATAAAAAACCAATTGTTTAATCACTTTTTTCTCTAACCAATACAACGAAATGAAAAACTGGCTTTATTATCTTCATTTACTTTCTGCCAATTGTATACTGTTCTGGCTGGGAGTGGACGCCTTGTTTAGAGGAAAAACTACCCTTTTTTACCTTACCATTTTAATAATGATTATGAGCCTTATTCTGTTAGGTTCATTCTTATTATCTGGGAAAGCTTTAGAGAAGAAAATTGTTTTTTATTGGAATAGCGCTCTGGGACTGGGAACTCTTTTAGTAATGAGGCTATTAGAAATTTTCAGTTATGGCAATTTTTTTCGCATATATGATTATCGTTCTGTCATTTCCTTTTACTTACCGATTTTGTTATTCCTGATTCTTTCTGCCACTATTTTTAAAAAGGATGTATTGAGGACTGGATAAATAGGAAATGGGAAAACAATTGTTGTATAGTAAATTTTGTTTGACCTCGATTTCATACAGAGTTGCAAAAAAACTATGATGGATTCCTCCAACAAGATTTTGCCCAAAGCCAATTTCTTACCTATCTTAGACGAAACACAAATAATTTGGAATCCATTCTTTCAATTCAAAACCTGAGCAAACATTACGGACACAACCGTGCGGTAGACGACATTTCTTTTTCGGTTGAAAAAGGAAGTGTTTATGGTTTGCTCGGTCCAAACGGAAGTGGTAAAACAACCACGCTGGGAATGATTTTAGGCGTCATTCAGCCCTTGAGTGGTCAGTGCAACTGGTTTGGCCAGCCCGTATCTCCTCAACTTCTCAAAAGAGTGGGAGCCGTTTTGGAACAGCCCAATTTTTACCCTTATCTCTCCGGAATTGACAACCTCAAAATTGTCGCAGACATTAAATCGGCCCCTTATGAGCGGATTGCTGAAGTCCTGGAATTGGTAGAATTGGGAGATCGGGGAAAACATCGCTTCAAAACCTATTCTCTGGGAATGAAACAAAGGCTAGCCATTGCAGGGTCAATGATTAATCAGCCTGAAGTTCTGGTTCTTGACGAACCCACCAATGGCCTGGATCCTGAAGGAATCATTGATATCCGAAAGCTCATTGTGGATATTGCAGCTATGGGAACTACCATTATTCTGGCCAGTCATTTATTGGATGAAGTGGAAAGGGTTTGTTCTCATGTGGGTGTTTTGAGAAAAGGGAAACTTCTTTTTAGCGGCAGAGTTGATGAAATTGCCAAAAACCGAAAAGAAGAATATCTGGAGATGGTGGCTGATGATATGGATCGGTTGGTTGCTGTACTCAATACTTATCCGGGGCTGAAAAAGGTGGATAGGGAAGGGGAGAAGCTGCTTGTCTTTTTTGAAGATAAACCCAATGTAAAGTCGTTAAACCAGTTTTTGATGAAAGAAGATATTGTGCTGACACATTTGGCTGTGAAGAAGCCGAGCCTGGAAAATCAGTTTCTCGATTTGATTAAACAACCCCAAAAGCCCAAAGCAAAGTAAAAGTTCGGCTACTTATTCCCAATAACATGACAACACTATTAAAAATAGAACTTAGAAAAAACCTCACTTATCCAACTTTCTGGATATTGGCTGGCTTTTATCTGGTTTTTTTGTTCCTGGTTGTGTATGCCTTTCAGGGTATGAACTGGCAATCTGCCAACCCTGAGACCGGAGCATTGGAAGATGTTTCGATGGGCTTTTTTGCTTTTCCCATGGTCTGGCGAACGGTAGGCTATATCGCTGGGTATATGGGATTGTTTCTGGCGATACTGATTATTATCAATATCACCAATGAATTTTCCTTTCGCACTTTAAGACAAAGTATCATCAATGGCCAAAGCAGAGAAGAATTTTTGTTTTCCAAGCTCGGACTGGTTTTAATCATCTCTATTGTCGCGACACTTTGGGTTTTTGGTACCAGTTTGATCATTGGAGGGATGAACAGCGGTTCAGAAATTACCCCCATGTTTACAGATGTACATTGGATTTCGGCAGTGTTTATGCAGGTTTTTGGCTATTTAAGTCTGGCAGTTTTTGCAAGTGTTCTGCTGCGAAATAGTGGTCTTACCGTTTTCCTGTATCTGGCTTATGTGATAATTATCGAACGGATTTTTTGGTTACTCCCTGACAACATTGATCGTTTTTTACCAGCTCAATCGCTCAGTACATTGATTCCTTTTCCCTTTCCTGATCAGGCCATTCCACCTGAAGGACAGGCGGGAGGATTTCCCATGCTCCCGGACCAGAACTTCTCCGGGGTGGAGATGGTGATCGCTTTTGTCTGGATTGTGGGTTTTTGGGGATTGAGTTATTGGTTGATTCGTCGTAGGGATTTGTGATAAGAAATGTAATTGTTAAAGGCCTTAGTATAGGATTTAAAAATGCTCTTGTTAGATATAATTTGAAGATCCCTCCCTTCGGTCGGGATGCCTCCTTAAAGGAGGATTTTCTTTCTTCGTCAATTTTGACGAACGTTTTTTACCTGCGTATGCAGGCATCCCGACCAAAGGGAGGGATCTTCAAAAAATCATACTTTATTCTTTAATCTCCTCCAATACCGGCAACCCACCAATAAAATCCCCCACCAGATTTAAATTCTGCTTTTCATATTTCCAGGGTTTACTACCATGCTGGCCGTGAAGCGGATCGGCAATAACCACAACCACCATATTATACTCTTTGAGGAGTGCAATCATCTGGCCTCCGTGGCCCCAGGCAAAATGAAAATGATGATCGCCCGCATTGGCTGACCACCACTGAAAACCATATCCCATATCGCGGAAGTTTTTGCCAATTTTGATGGTCCAAG
>JAGQVA010000633.1 GCA_020438265.1 Bacteroidota bacterium | reverse complement strand
TTTCTCTTAATAGAGATTGATAATTGTAAGCCATTCCTGATTGAGGGATGGCTTATTTTTTTGATTGTGGGTGTTTATGTCTTAGTGTTTTTTACCACGGAATACACGGAAAACACGGAAGGTTCATCTCGGATTTACTTTGTTTACTTTATGACTTTGTGGTTTTTACCATCGAAGACACGGAAAATACGGAAGGTTAAATAACTCGTTGCTGAAAAGTCTAGCCTCTCCACTCCGACAAAAACCTCACCGCTGCGTGAATATCCTTATACAAAAGCCTGTCATAATCCACAAAAGGTACTTCTTCCCTGAATGCTTCCAGCATAGGCCGGAGCCTTGAGCCCGTCTGCAAAGGCGCGCGAAAATGCAATGCCTGAGAGGCATTTATCAATTCTATCGCCAGAATATGATGGAAATTTTCCAGGATTTTCAAACACTTCGTCGCTGCATTGGCGCCCATGCTCACATGGTCTTCCTGATTATTGGACGAAGGAATCGAGTCAACACTGGCAGGTGTGGCCAGTTGTTTGTTTTTGCTGACAATACTTGCTGCAGTGTATTGGGGAATCATCAGGCCTGAATTTAACCCCGGATTCGCTACCAGAAAAAGCGGCAGGTCTCTCACGCCTGAGAGCAACTGAAATATTCTTCGTTCAGAAATCGAAGCCAGTTCTGCAATCGCTATTCCCAGATAATCCAGCGCCAGAGCTAACGGCTGACCGTGAAAATTTCCTCCCGAAAGAATCAATTCTTCTTCCACAAAAATATTGGGATTGTCAGAAACGCTGTTCAGCTCCGTTTCAAATACCTGACGGGTATAAGCCAGGACATCTTTGGTCGCTCCGTGAACCTGCGGAATACAACGGAAAGAGTAGGGGTCCTGAATCTGGGATTTTTTCTGATTGGCAATTTCTGAGTCTGACAATAACTCGCGGATGACAGCAGCCGTTTTTACCTGTCCTTTGTGAGGCCTGATCGCGTGAATCGCCGGATGAAAAGGTTCTAATGTACAATAAAACCCATCCAGACTCAATGCAGCGATTTTATCTGCATTGGCGCTCAGGTGTTCCGCCCACATTTGAATATGGATTCCATAGGCAAGCATAAACTGAGTTCCATTGAGCAGGGCCAGTCCTTCCTTGGATTCCAGTTCGATAGGTTTCCAGTTCATGCGTTTGAGCATTTCCTCCCCAGACATCTTTTCACCCTGAAGATAAACTTCTCCTTCACCGATTAAAGGCAAAGCCAAATGCGCCAACGGAGCAAGGTCTCCACTGGCTCCCAGCGATCCCTGGGTATATACCACAGGTAAAATATCGTGATTGAAAAAATCGAGTAATCTTTCAACGGTAATCTGTTGTACGCCCGAATGACCAAAGGAAAGCGAAATGGCTTTGAGCAATAACATCAGACGAACAATCTCAGGAGGAACTTCGCTTCCCAGTCCACAGGCATGGGAACGCACGAGATTTAACTGAAGATCGTGGAGATCAGTATCATTGATTTTTTTATGAGCCAGAAACCCAAAGCCCGTATTAATGCCGTAAAAAGTTTCCTTTTGACTTTTTAATCGATGGTCAAGGTAGTTTTTACATTGATTGATCCGGTCTTTTACCTTGGGTGAAAGGGTAACCGGACGTTGATCTTTGTTGATGACTTCTCGGATTAACTCAAAAGATATAGGAGTATGGTTCAATTCCATTGTAGTAGTTTGTAAAATCTTCTTTTAAGGAGGATTACCTCCCGGAAAATTCTGCAAACATACATATTTTTCTTTTACAAGAGTGTCTTTTAGACCTTTTGAGATTTGTAGGTTGGTAAATGGCTATTAATTTTTCTTCGCCGAAGGCATTTGACAGGTGGTGTCACCCTGAGCTTGTCGAAGGGCCTAAGTAGACGAGCATGCTTTTCTATCAACCATTATCGAGTCAATAGACCCTTCGACAAGCTCAGGGTGACAAGCCTACGGCTTATCAAATTACTTGCGCGGCAGAAAAGCCCAAACAAAAAGATAGAGAATGTCTACCTATTATTTCTTCTGCCTCCGACTCCTCCGCTCCTTAATCTTCACATAAATCAATTTCGACCGCTTACTCGTCCCTTCCCGCTCCTCAATTTCAAAATCTGTAATCGACCTGATTAAAGGTGTGAGTTTTTTAAAGCCGTAGTTCCTGGAGTCAAAATTAGGCTGTTTTTTCTGCAACAGATTTCCCACATCTCCCAGAAAAGCCCATCCGTCGTCATCGGCCAGGTCGGTAATGGTGGTGGAAATGAGCCGGATTTCCTTACGGGTTATTTTATCAACGCTGGTTTTAGCCGTTTTTCCCAGATCGGAGCCTTCATTATCATCTTCCTGGGATTTCAGGATTTCCAGGTAAATAAATTTATCACAGGCAACGATAAAAGGATCGGGCGTTTTTTTCTCCCCGATTCCCAAAACAGTCATTCCCGCTTCTCGGAGCCGGGTTGCCAGCCGCGTAAAATCGCTATCACTCGAAACCAGGCAAAATCCATTGACCTTTCCCGAATAGAGAATGTCCATTGCGTCGATAATCATAGCTGAGTCAGTAGCGTTTTTCCCGGTGGTATAAGCATACTGCTGAATGGGAATAATGGCATTTTCCAGCAAGGTTTTTTTCCAGTTGTTGAGATGCGGTTTAGTCCAGTCGCCGTAAATCCGCTTGATGGTCGGATTGCCATATTTGGCAATTTCCTCCATCATTTCCTTTACATATCCGGCGGGTATATTATCGCCGTCAATGAGGACGGCCAGTTTTATGTCCATAGATTTTTATTCTTATTTAGGTGAGGCTGGTTCCTGTTGCGTAATGCAGTGGATGCCACCTCCATGATAGTTTAAATTTAAAACATCTAAAAAAATGAGTTTTCGATCAGGAAATACCCGGGAAAAGATGTCTCTGACTTTAGCCTCTTTTTCTCCTGAAGAACCTGATTTTTGATAAGTAGGTAATAATACTGCTCCATTTGTCACCAAATAATTCAAATAACTGGAAGCTGCTACCCAATTAATCGAATCTCCCGGATTCATCAGTCCCTTTTCAGGAAGCCAGTTCTGTGCCACCTTCCATTGAGGCAACTCGCCCGAAATGTTATTCTCCCGCGAACGGCCTATTACTGTATTCAGGTAGATCGGATCAGGTAGTGGTACTTTAATCACCTTAAATCTTTTCCCATCCTGATCTCTGGATTGCTCCAAAATGCGTAAATTTTCCTTCATTCGGTAGTAATTCATTTCATTAATCGGATGTTTGTTTCTTTCAGCTTCATCAACCCAGGCCAGTAAAAGCGTTGAATCATTCACAAAACGCACAAACTCATCCGTATGTCCAAATGTTCCCCAGCCGTAATACTTATCATAAATTTGGTTAAAATGCAAGGGATCTTCAGCCAAACCCTGTTTTAGCCAGATAATATGACTCACTCCCAGGACTCTGCGGAATTCAGATTCAATATAAGTTTTGCTTAGTTTCGGGTTACGCTGAAGGGTTACAGCTTCACACAGAATCAAGGTTCCTTTTCCATTCACCTCAATGGAACCCCCTTCCATGTTGACATCGGTTTTAACCGCCGGAGATCCATCCCATGCCCCCATTAAACTGTCGATCAGTCCGGTTTTTCCCAATGATCTTTTATAGTGGTAATTGACACTGTCCAGATTGCCTCCATAATAGGTGAGCAATACCTCCTTTTGTCCATACATCGTCCAACCAAAATCAGCCACTCTTTTTCCTTTTTTCGGATGAATGGTATAGGTTGCTCCGTGGTCCCGCATCCAGAGTCGGTTGTCTCGGGTAAGATGGAAGTCTACTTTCAGCGTATCAATTTCCGCCGCTGTCAGGCGCAGCTTTACATCACTGAGGTCCTCAGAGTTTCTACAAATAATTTTAAGCGGCACCTG
>JAGQVA010000632.1 GCA_020438265.1 Bacteroidota bacterium | reverse complement strand
TTCCATTTTTCAAATTCGGTTTCATCATTCCTCCACGCTATTACGGCATATTGAGATCGAAAAGGTCCGTCCACAACATGGGGGAAATTCCAAAGAATCTGCATGTAAAATTCCCGCCAGATTAATTCATTCAGATAGGTCTCGTTGAGCTTTCTGGCGATATTGACCAATCGCCTGATGCTGATAGTTCCAAACCGCAGGTGAATTCCGATTCGCGTAGTACCTTCAATCGCCGGAAAGTCTCTTTTTTCATCGTAATGCTCAATAATCGTACGGTCAGGATCAGCGTCTGGAAAGGGTAGTTTGGAAGGGGAAAATCCCATTTCCTGAAGAGTGGGAAGAGGCAGAGGTGATTGTCTGAAAAAATTGGAAAAGTGCTTTTCTGTATCGTAAATCTTCACACCTTGCTCATTCATTGTAGCTTTCCAGGTTTTGGAATAAGGAGTAAAAACGGTGTATGGAGAATTGGATTGACTAAGAATTTCTTCTTTTTCAAAAATGACCTGATCTTTAAAAGTGTGAAACGAAACGCCCTGGATATTCAGGGAATTTGCAATTTGCGAATCGCGATCTTTTGCATAAGGCTCATAATCGTGATTGGTAAAAACAGCTTCAATCTTCCATTCATTGATCAGTTTTTCCCAAACCGGCTGAGGATCACCATATTTCACGACCAGTGTACTTCCCAGGGCCTTCAGCTGGTTTTGCAGGGCTTCAATTCTTTGATAAATAAAAGTTACCCTGGCATCGTCTTTGGGCAATTCATCCAAAATTTGGCGATCAAAAATAAAAACCGGGATTACCGGTTTCCCTTGAATGAGCGCTTCATACAATCCACGGTTATCTTCCAATCTCAGGTCTCTTCGAAGCCAAAAGGCTATTTGGGCGTTTTCTGTCATTTAAATAAAATTTACTTTACATAAACCCAAAGATCCCTTTATTGTTTTCTGCGGAATTAACCATTCTGAAAATGGATAAAAACCGCTAAATTTGATCGTTCGTTTGGATATGTAAAACACTTTTGTTCGTAAAACCCGCCAACAACATGAGAAAATCGTTTTTTACAGTTCTTTTCCTGCTCATATTCTTTCCCTTTTTTTCTTTGGCACAAAATAATGTTCCTGAGTTTCCCGGTACCCGCGAAGGTGCTCAGGAATTATTGACATATATTATCCAGGCAACTCATAAACAAAGAGTTGAATTAACCAAATCCATGGTCCCTTCTCTGGAAGACTGTGAAGCAGTCTTTGATGATCGGGTGGCTAAAAAGGTTTTTCGATATGAACGAAAACTCAATCGCCAGATTAAAATTATTATTCGTCCTTTGTTGAAAGATCAGACAGACTTGCTACTCTGGTCTGCGACGACTGAGGAAATGGTCGATTATGTAGGGGAAGCCAAATATTTTCCTGGAGGGTATAAAGAACTGGCCCAATACCTGCGTCCCAATCAGACCGTTTATCGGTTTAAATTTATTCAACCGGGCAGATACCTGGGTAGTGCTTATGACATGATGGTTTATGTTAATGGCAATTGGAAAATGATTCACCGCCCCTGGGCGGTTTTATTTAAGTGGTAAGCATATTGATTATCTACCTCAATTCCCTGGTAAATTCTTCCACCATCTTTCGATTTCTTGGAGCATGTTCCTTACTTCGGTAAGGTTCTTCAAGTTTTTCAGGTGCCCCCAGATATCCCAGTGCAATCAGACAAACCGGATTTTGAAATTCGGAAAGATTCAGGATTTCTATGGCTTTTTGGCGATCAAAACCCGCCATCATGTGTCCGTAAATATCTCTGTGTTTGGCCTGTAATAAAAGCTGTGCATTGGCCATACCGAGGTCGTGTTCTGCCCAGGGATTTATCCCACCGTTCCCCATATCGCGATTGGCAATGGATAAAACCAGCACAGATGCGTTTTTGGCCCAGGGTTGGTTTCCCGGCTTCAGAAGGTCCCAAAACATCTCAAAAGCCTCTGTACCGCGAAATGCATAGATATATTCCCAGGGTTGTCCATTGAAGGCGCTGGCGGCCCAACTGGCTGCTTCAAATAATTCAGCAAGTTGTTCTTCCGAAATGGGCTTATCGTCAAATGATCTGGGACTCCATCTTTGCGTGATTAAAGGATATATATCGTATTGGGTTTTGGGTATTTTAATACTATTGATTTCCATAAAAAAATGAATGATAATTTTTTACAATCAGAACCCATAATTCGTGAAAAAGGTTTAGAAAGACGAACAGGGCCTAAAAGCCCTGTTTGTCTTTCCAAATTATTACATATTCATAGGGACTTCCATCAAAAGAACCCTGGCATCGCTATCGGCTGAAACAGTCATTTGTTTTGTATCCCAAACCCCATATCCATCTCTTTGCCCCAATTTCTGTCCGTTAATGGTCATTTCTCCATCCAAAACAAAAGCATACACACCATTAGAAGGATCTTTTAACTGATAATCCGCGCTTTTACCAGCTTCAAATTTTCCCAGATGAAACCAGGCATTCTGATGAACCCAAACCCCGTCGTCATCAGGGTTGGGGGAAAGAATCTGATAAAACTGGTTAGACAGTTGTTGATCTTTCAGGGTAATCTGGTCATAGCGTGGTTGTACATTCTTCTGATTCGGGAAAACCCAAATCTGGAGGAACCTGACTTCCTGATCCTTGTTTTTGTTGTATTCACTGTGAAAAATACCGGTTCCTGCACTCATTACCTGAACATCTCCTTCCTTAATGACAGCGACATTTCCCATGCTGTCCTTATGTTGTAAATCTCCGGAAAGAGGAATGGAAATAATTTCCATATTGTCGTGCGGATGAGTGCCAAATCCCATACCCGGGGCAACGACATCGTCATTGAGCACCCTCAATACCCCAAAGTTCATTCTTTCGGGATTATAATAATTGGCAAAACTAAAAGTATGATGAGAGTCCAGCCAGCCGTGATTGGCGTGACCTCTGGTATTGGCTTTATGTAATACAGTTTTCATATTTCTGATTTCTTTATTTGGTAAATGATTAAACCCTACTTGTTTCATGAGTTTGTCATAAGTGGATTCTGTTTGAGAATCGATGTTTGCCCTGGCTATTGACTCTGATGCGGTAAGGCCCAGAGCACCAAACAATGACTTTTTCATGAAGTTTTTTCTGTTCATAGCGTTTTAATTTGTTGATACAAAATTAGCGATGAATCAGGTATATGGAAATATGAAAATCCGGGAAAGGCTTATGAAAATCCGGGTGAAACCCAAAAATCCCCGTTCCAGAGAGGCTAATCTCTCACATGTCTTTTTTTATTTATCTGATTATTAGGTATTTACAAAGTAAGTGGAAAGACATATTTAATTTTAAGTAAAAACAAGAAGCAAGAATCTAAGAAGTATAAAGGAAAAGCTCTGTAAATCAATGGATTAACTTTTAACTTTGCATTTCTTGTTTTTACTTATATTCTCTTTTGCAGGGCCACTTAAGTCAAAATAAAGAATAAAGAATAAAGAATAGAGAATAAGGAAGTAGAAGGTGAGGTCATCTCAGATGAGATCATTTCCTGTAAATCAGTGTGTTTACTTTTTCATTTGTAATTCCTTATTAGCGATAGCGTTTATTTTGACTTTTCGTTTGTGGCTCGAAGAGAGATTAGCATTGAGGAAAGGGGATGGGATTTTTTATGATGTTTCTTTCATTTTTTGTTCTGACCTCTTATAAAGCAGAAGAAAGAGAGAAGGTAAAAAAGTAAGAGCTAAAGCCAACATTCCCAGCATGGTCATAATATTGGCACCAGCCAGATGATTCAATTTGAAAACAGCACCCAAAGATAATACGGCTGCTACAATTGCTCCGCTGATATAGGTAAACCACTCTAGGGTAGTTTTCTTGTTTTTATCTCTAACCTGCATAATAATGTACACAGGCAGGAAACC
>JAGQVA010000631.1 GCA_020438265.1 Bacteroidota bacterium | reverse complement strand
AAAGTACTGTTTCTTATGTAAATGGGAGAGTAAAAGGAGTTCGCAGTTTTCTCTTCTTCCGCAAATATCCTAAAATGGAACAAGGTGCTGTGATCAGGATTGCCCGAAAACCTGATAAAGAGTCTCGGGAACCTGGTGAAAAACAGCGTATTAGCTTCCAGGAGGTGCTTGCAACAGCCACTTCGATACTGACTTTTTGGGTTTTACTGGATCGGGCAAGGAATAATTAAAAGTAAGCCATTGAACTTTCAAGATATACTGGAACGACTTAAGGACTATTTGGCCATTATTAAAAAATGGTGGTTTCTGATTGTCTTATCAGTCCTGATATGTGGATCAATATTATGGTTTTTTGCATATACCTCACCCAAGCTTTACACAGCTGTTTCTGTTTTTCATCCGGACATAAATCAAAGCAGGGGAGCTAATGGAATTCAGGGTAATCCTTTGTCTGCCATTTTAAGTAGAAACGGAGAGTCTGTAGAAACGAGCTTCATGGTGGAGATTTTGAAAAGCCGTAATGTAACCGAATCCATGACAAAAGATACTGTGATGGTAAACGGAGATTCAGTCCTGATGGCAGATCTGGTCATCAATTCTTTCCCTGAGCGATTTAATTTGTTTACATGGCTCGAAGAATTGTTTAAAGGACCGGGAAAAGAGATGAGTTTGGAGAGAAAAGTGCTCTCTGCGGCAGGTATTATCAGGGCCAGTACAAATATCGAAATTACGAAATCCGGGTTTATTAAAATGCGTTATTCTGCGTTTGACCCTGAATTGGCGACAGTTGCCAGTGAGAAACTGATTAGTGGGCTGGACCAGTATTATCGGGAGCAAAAGACTGAAAAGGCGCGGCAAAACCTTACCTTTTTCACACAAAGAGCAGATTCTGTAAAAAGCGAACTGGATAAGGTTAACCGCACGATAGCTAATTATTATGACCGGAATAAGTTTGGCGTAAAAACCACAGAGAATATTTACCCTCGTGAGATGACCATGCGCCAGGATTTACTTCGTGAGATGTATATTACATTGGAAATCAATAAGGAACAGGCAAAAGCACAGCTCCAGGAGAAAACACCTGTCATTCAAATTCTGGATCCTGCCAAACCTCCATATTCAGCTACAAAAAGATCCAGCTCTCTTTATCTCTTTGTAGGTGTTTTTCTCGGTTTTGTAGGCGCAATCTTCTTGCTTTGCTATAAGCTTTTGATTGAGGATGTAAAAAGGATTATTAAGCAACAGATTTTTGCAGCGAATAATGATCCTGAGCAGAATACAGAACCTTCTTAAGCAGATGCTAAAATTAAACACGGAGACGCTGAGCCACAGAGGTAATTCATTGATTATCACTTTCTCTGTGCCTCAGTACCTCCGTGTTTTTTCTTAAAACCTTCAACCTGCTTTTTGCTGGGAAAGTACTTTCTTCGTTTTCTGAAATTGTAAGGAAAACACACTTCCTCCCTGAGCGCTTTTTTTCTGTTGATAAGCCTTTTTGGCAATATTGATGAATGCTTTAAAAGAAAAGTGTCCCATCACCAGAATTCCGTGCCCCTTCTTGTAGTCTTTATTTTTAGAAGCATAAAATCCAATATACTTATGTCTTAACAATCGTGGCGGAATAGGCGCAACATGGTCTTTCATTAATTTACTGGTTTTTGTCACACAACCCGTTTCTTCATCATATTGGCTGCCGTAGTTTACTTTTCCCAAATAGTCGAATATTCGCTGAAAGGAATCTGGTGTTTGTTTATCCGGATGTGGGTAGAATTCCGGGAAATTCTGGGCAATCAGAAGATATGGTTTAAAGGTAAGGGCATCTCCCCATATCACGATTTTTAGCCAGGGGCAGCATAGTTTATATTTGGCCAGTATCCTTACGACTCCTTCATGTACTGGCTGGTGGCTTCGATATATTTTTTCTATATAAAGTTGTCCCATGTATAAAGCAAGAACCGGGCGTCCAAAAGGTTGTGGCATGAAAAACTTCATACGAACGCCAAAAAAGCCTACAATTTCATCATCATCCTTTTTCTGAAGGACCACAATTTTATCAAAACCGGTTTTGATACGTTTTTGACAATCTTCTTCTGAAATATGGTGATGTCTGAGATAAATCCCGGTTATCTGGTTGATCTGAATATTGGTGAGCGTTTGGGGCTTGAGGACTTTGATACGAGTTGACGGTTTGTTCATTGTAAGTAAGTCATAGGGGTTTTAGTTATGGGTAAAGTTTTCAGTCAATATATCCATACCAATTTCCCGCAAAAGGTTACCCTCATGGTTGCAAAAATCAATAAGGGGAGATATTGTTTACATCCTTTTTTACGTTTTCCCGAAATTATTCTATATTGTATACACATAGCATACCCGTATTTATTAACCACTAATTCATTTTCTTATGGAAGGAACAATTGGCGAAATTCGCCTGTTTGGGGGAAATTTTGCGCCTCAAAACTGGGCTTTTTGCGAAGGGCAATTATTGCCTATTGCCTCTAATCCCGCTTTATTTTCGATAATCGGAGCAATGTATGGAGGCGATGGGAGAACTACCATGGCTCTTCCCAACTTAAAAGGTCGAACGGCTATTCACGCAGGACAGGGAGGAGGACTGTCCAACCGCATACTTGGCCAGTCTTCAGGGGTAGAAACCGTTACTTTATCCGTTCAAAACCTTGCACAACATAGCCATGCAGCCATGCCAACTACTTTTAAGCCACTGGGGATTGACGAAAAGGATAATAGCCCCAGTCCGGAAGGCAAACACCCCTCAAAGACGACCGACGCTGGAAATCCCGTTTACCATGCTCAGACCAATGTAACGATGGCAGAGCAAAATGTATCTCTCTCAACAGGTAACACCGGAGGGAACCAGCCTGTGGATAATGTCCAACCTACTCTGGCGCTCAGGTATATCATCTGCCTTCAGGGGCTTTTTCCTCAGCGTGATTAATTCTATTCTTAACTAAAAAAATACAATAAAATATATGGAACCGACAATGGGAGAAATCCGAATGTTTGCTGGTAATTTTGCCCCCAGAAGCTGGGCCTTTTGTGAAGGCCAATTATTGTCTATTGCGGCAAATCAGGCCCTTTTTTCAATTTTGGGAACAATGTATGGGGGAGATGGACGCACCACCTTTGCCTTGCCTGATTTAAGAGGAAGGGTGCCGGTTTCGGCAACCAGTAACTTTGGAGCCGGGGAAAAATTTTCTCAGGGAACAAAGACAGGTCAGGAAAAACTAACCCTTACCCAGGCAAATCTGCCTGCCCATAACCACATCGGTCAGGGTTCATTTAAACCCAAAGCCAATAGTGCCAATGGTACTCAGCATTCACCCGAAGGAAGATATATGGCTGGTAGCGACGCTGATGCAACGAATGAAAAGATCTATACCAAAACGGTCAATAACTCAGTTTCATTAGGGCCCCAGACCTTTAGCGTACAGATCGCTAATAGTGGGGGAGGAGTACCCATTGACAATTCTCAACCCTCGATTGCTTTAAATTACATCATTTGCCTGATGGGAGACTTCCCAAGGAGGGGCTAATCTAATTTTATAATAACCTTTAAAAAATATATTATGGACGGAATGATAGGCGAAATCCGCATTTTTGCCGGCAATTTTGCACCACGTACCTGGGCATTTTGTAACGGACAATTATTGAGTATTGTTGAAAATCAGGAATTATTTGCCATTTTGGGAACCACCTACGGAGGAGATGGGCGCACTACTTTTGGCTTACCAGATATTCGTGGGCGAGCTGTCGTACATGAAGGAACCGGAGATGGACTGATGAACCGCCGGCTTGGGGCCAAATTTGGCTCAGAAACCATTACGATGAACATCATGAACATGCCTTCTCATACCCATAGTGCCACTGCCAACTACCTTGGGCAGGCTGATGGGGATAACGGAGACCTGAGTG
>JAGQVA010000630.1 GCA_020438265.1 Bacteroidota bacterium | reverse complement strand
GACTTAAGAAAAACCGAATTCCAGCGAATCCTCCTCCACCGAATGTCCGATAGTAAGTAACGGGTTCACCAAAAGCGATGATGGATTCTCTTTCATCCAGTTTGCCATTTGAATAACGAAGGTCCAAACCCGCGAAAAGCTGAACGGCATTGATATGGTATTTATAGATATATCCCAACGTAAAATCAAGATCACGCTTTTCTCCCCGATACTCCGAATATTGATCATAATCCATTTTGAAAAATGAAGTGGTACGGCGAAATACACCTACCCTGAAACCATGTGTCAGGCTGTAGTGATAAGTATACCGACCACCATTGAGGTAATTGGCAGCAATGGGCATTTCGGATTCATAAAAATCGCTATAAGCAGGTGTGGAATGAATACTTCCCAATTGTAACTCCAACTGATGAACCTGAGGTTTAAACGCAAAACGCTGGCCCAGGGAGAGTAGGGGAGAGCATATAATACTGAGGAATAAACCTCCGATTATGAGTAGCGAATGGATTAACTTTTTTGACATAAGAAGCTGATTTTTTTCAACACGGAACACACTAAGAATGAATTTGCAGGATACTTATATTTCACCACATAGCCACATAGTTTTTATTTAAAAAAGAAGAAATCATAGAAAATCCATGTTAATGCTTTCTGCTTCTTCTATGTTTTCTTTTTTATTTTACCCGATTATTACAATCAACTATGTGTCTATGTGGTAAAAAATATCTCACCCCACAAAAATTCCAGGGAAAGACAACAAAAACAACCCCAATTCCCTCATTTGGTTACATAACAAACATATCAAATGAGTTATCGCACCAATCCTCCCATAAAGATCGCATTCATAAATAATTTGCTCGATCCATACCAGATGCCCCGGAAATTGGGGTTATCTGAAAACATTATTACCTGGCCGGAACCTACTTTGCTCACAATCAAAGCAGCAGATTCTTTAATTAAATCGAGGTTTTTCGGGGAAACAAATCCATCTATATGAGGCTCTTTTGTGTATTTGGCAACAGTTTGGTAAGGATCTTTACTTGGATTCAAATAAATCTTTGAATTGCGATAAATGGGAAGCTTTGGACTGTGAAAGCCATAAGCAAGCGGGTGAGTGATGTCCAGCTCGACTTCAAAAATTGTCCCGCCTACCTGATCTGCACCCTGGATTTCTTCCGCAAGAGCGTAAGGGGTACGTTCTTGTTTGTCCTCTTTTTCTTCCACCAGGGTTTCTTTTACCAGTCCGGATCTGATCGCCCATTGGCTGGCGGTACGGGTTGTTATGATTGTGTTTCCGTCCTGTAGCCAGTTTTTGAGCTTTTCTGCCTGATCTTTTTCAAGAGCAGAATATGATCCGGAAACCAAAATCAGTGTGTTGTATTCATGCAGTTTGACCCGGCTAAATTGGTCGATATCTACTTTGGTAATGGGCATTTGGAGTTTTGTATCGCTTAAATGCCAGACTTCTCCGGCTTCATAGCTGGAAATATTCCCTCCGATCAGCATTAAAGCCTTTGGCTCTTTTAATACTTCAAAATTGGGACTTCCCAAATCAACTCCACTTTCTACCAATCCTGTTGAAACAGGAACAAAATCAAGACTCAGCTCTTTACCAAGTGCTGAAAGTTTTTCAAACAGCGCCTGTGAAGAAATTTTTTGCACGCCTGCCGGAATAAAAAGATCTCCATAGGAATATTCCTTCCCATTAATCTTAAAGGGCTTGCCCGCTGCCATCACTATGATTCCTTCTTTCTGTAAAGCATAAATCGCTTTGGGAGCAGCATAATCGCTCCAATCCAGCAAATAACCATATTCTCCTTTTTGCAAGCTGGAAGGATTGTACTGATTAGAAGTTGATGTCCCTTCAGCGCCCAGCTCCATTTTGCCTGAATAAGATGCATAAGGCAAACCATAAGCATTGACCAGAGACCAGGACGAAGCATCGTAAAACACACTGTCGCGATATTCTGAATAGGTTTCAAACATGGTTTGTACCATTCGATATTGAGCCTGATCTGTGGGAACGATCCAGGCTTTGCCAGGCTCAAAACTTTTCTCATTAAGCGTTACCTTATTTTTTAATTCATAATACCTGATTTTATGCCTGAGTAGTAGTTCTTTAAATGCACGGTTTCGGTGTTGGTCGTTGGCGTGGCCAAATACATATCCTTTGACATCACTTTTTCGGGCATTGGAATAGGCACTGGCAAAAAACTCCCGCTGATATTTGAACAATGTTTCTTTATTCTCCACCGCTGCTTTTAGCGTTGCGATGCTATTGGTGAGTTGGTTGCGAATGGTAAATCGAAATTCCAAAACGCCAAAATCATTTTTCTGAATATGACCTCGCGAACTGGCCTGTTCAAACAGCAAAGCCAAACCACCATGTAAATCCGGATAAGAAGATCCATAACCCGGATAGGTTCCATCAAAACGCTCACGGGTAAAATATAGCGAACCAATTTTATTCATCGCTTTTTCAAAATACCCGGCAAATAAATCGTTGAGGGTTGTGTAATTCTCTTTAGGCATAATGGGATCCATAGAACCTATATCCTTCATCGGTTCAAAGAAATAAGTCGAATTGGTTCCCATTTCATGAAAATCGGTAACTACATTGGGAAGCCAGGTGTGAAACCAGGCCAGTTTTCCCTGGGATTCGGGATGAACTGCCAGCAACCAGTCCCGGTTAAGGTCAAACCAGTAATGATTCGTCCGGCCTCTGGGCCAGCCTTCGTTATGCTCAACGTCCATCGGATCGGCAACCATGGGATTTCCCTTATACATATTTGCCCAATGGGTGTGGCGGTCTCTTCCGTCGGGGTTGATCGTCGGGTCAATAAAAACCACTGACTCCTGAAGGTAATTGGCCACTTCTTGGGAATTGGAGCCTACCAGATAATAAGCGGTGAGCAAAGCCGCTTCAGAACTCGAAGGCTCATTGCCGTGAACATTATAAGCCAGGTTTACAATGACTGGGAGATTGCTGTGGTCCGCATTTTTCTGATTGGGATCACACCAGGCAAGGTGTTTGGTTCTGATTTCTTCCAGATTGTTATGATGCTCAGGCTGGGTTACGACCAGCATCACTAATCGGCGATGTCCGTAAGTTCTTCCATGCTCAATCAATGTTGCCCGGTCAGAAAGATCTGCCAACTTTTGCAGATAAGCGACAATCTGGTCATGGCGTGTATGGTGAGAACCAATCGGGTAACCCAAAAATTCCTCCGGACTGGGAATGTTTTCATTCCATTCTTTTGACTCGGGGAAATAATAATCATTCTGGGAAAAACCAGTTGATGCAAAACAGAAAATAATCAATAATAGCAGTAAGCGTTGCATGTTTATGGGGTTAGTTTTTTGAAAAAATCCAGGATAAAGTCAGCCTTCCATAAAAGTTTCGGGGTAATCCGGGGTAATAATAGCGCGGTGCCTGATTCCCAAAACTCCCGGCATTAACCAGAATCATTCCTGCGTAATGGGCATCGTTGAGATTATTAATTCCCCCGCTGAGATCAAACTCGAAACGTTGGAGTAAATTTTTCCTGAATCCAATTTTTGTATTGATGACGGAATAAGCCTGCGTGTAAACCGAATTATCATCTCGCATCGGCATCGCATCTACAAACAGATAATTGATATGTGCATACAATCCGGGTTTTGTGGTAATGTCCAGGCCTGCATTAAAAGTATGTGGAGGTGTTCCGGTTAGTTGATTGCCGGAATAATCTTCTTCTCCATCTACAAATTCTTTAAATCGATATAAAGCCAGCGTATAGGAAGAAAAAGCTTTTATTTGGAAATTGTTTTGATTGAGAATGAGATAGTTTAGCGCTAATTCAGCTCCATTATGAACCGTTTTCCCGGCATTGATCCCAACAAATTGATCGAAGTTTGTACGTCTGGCTACAAGCAAATTCCGGATTTGCATGGAA
>JAGQVA010000629.1 GCA_020438265.1 Bacteroidota bacterium | reverse complement strand
CGACATGAGAATAAGGTCATTTAGTTAATGATCAGTCTTTCCGTGATCTGGGAACGTGGAGTCTTTACATTCACCAGATACATGCCCTTAGGTAACAGCAATTGTTCTATTTGGATATCCTGACGGCCAAAGGCAGCATTGCGACTTGTCTGAAACAGACTTCTTCCGCTCAGATCAAATACTTCAATATTGACTGGCTCAGGATTCACTAATTCATAAGAGATGGAGAATTTTCCGGAAGTTGGGTTAGGGAAAATGTTAAATGAGGCAAAAGTCTCACTAAGTTCTATACTGGTCGTAAGATTGGTCGTCTCAAAAGAAATATCACCTGTTCCAGATCCTCCAAAATCGGTGAAATACATCAGATACGTTTCACCATTCTGAGCTCTCACAAAATATCCCAGAGAGTCGATTAATTCCCAGGCAGGAATCGGAAGCGTCATATTAAAGTTTTTCCAATCATAACCAATGGTGGAGATATTCAGAGAGAAATCGGCTCCGGTAGTATCGTTAAGGGTCATTTGACTCAGATCTACGCTGCGAAGTTCGGCGACTTCTACTGCTGGATTAGTCAAAACTCCGGCTACCGGATATTTTACTCCCGGGGCATAGTCAGCCAAATAGCGGGTAAAGACTAAATCCCAGTTAGCCTGATCAGGTTCCCGATTAATAATGGAATCGGTTGCAAAAGAGTAATAACCGAAAAATTTATTCTCAAAATCGGTTTTATTTAAAGTCGCATTGACTTCTTCGCTTCCGTCGATATTGGCATAAGTAAATCCATAAACTCCTCCGGAAAGCTGATCAATACGAATCTTTTTTACAGACTGATCGGCCAGCGTAAGGACAAACATAGAATCTCCGCCAACTACATGGGTAGTTGGATTATATACTCCCCAACCGAGGTCAAAAGGGTCATTAGAATTAAGCCCAGCATTAAATGCACCATTTTCCCAGGCTGAATCAGCGTTATAGACTTGTTTCCAGCTTTTCATGCCGGTTGTGTCTACATTTGCCCAATCACTTTGACCTAGTCCGGGAACCATTCTGAGTTCAACTCCTTTGATTGAATTGATACGAATAGAAGCGGCAAATCCGGAAATTTGAAAAGCCAGATCCCAATCAGTATTGGAGATGCTTGATACTTCTCCGTCAGAAAAGCTATAAAACACGTCCTCGGCATATCCGGGTGTCATAGAGACGTTGTTTTGAGCAATTGTAGTAGTAGCAAGGTAAATTAGCAGGATTGTTAGCGAATAAATCTTATTCATTTGTTTTTTGATAAAGGAGACCTGTGAGAGTGTAGCTTGATAAGCTATCTCCTGTTTGGGTCTGTAGAAAAAAGTTTATTTATGTTTGACGGGACAAAAGTAACGGGCAGGAATCATAAAAAATGCCTCAAAAAGTATTATTAATAACGGAATATTAAAACGAGAAAAAAAATAGTTTGCTTTCAAAAACCTTTAAAATTGAGTAATTTAGCGGGATAATCAAATCTTTTTGAAAATGCCAAGTGCTTTGTTTTCAGAAATTGCCAAAAAAAATACCGCTGAAAGTAGTGTTCTGCTTTCAGAATTAGACGAAAATATTTCTCTTGCTAAAGTTGATAATAATCAGGGAGATGCCTTACAAATAAAAGGCAAGCTGGATCCGGAGCTTATACAGTTTTATTTCTGTACCAAAGGATCTGTAACCTTTTCTTTTCTTCAGGGAGCTTATGTAAGGAAACTGGAAACGGGGAAATCCTATCTTTTTTACAATCCTCAGGGATCTTTGGCCCATGAAATTGAAGTTGCTCCCAATACAAAATTTCTGGCTCTCTTTATTAGCGTCAAGCAATTACACCATTTATTTGTTCATGATAGTGATGAGCTTTCTTTCCTGAATAATCAGAATGCTAATCAAAGGTTTTATAACGAGTCAGATATATCTCCTGCTTTGTCAATGGTTATTGATCAGTTGTTTTTGGTACAAACCTCTGCCAGTACGCAAAATCTCTACTATCGGGGGAAAATATTTGAAATTCTCAGCCTGTATTTTAGCCCGGACGAGGATAAGGATACTGAAAAATGTCCGTTTTTGCTTGATGAAGCAAATGTGGAGAAGATTCGCAAAGCCAAAAAGATCATTCTGGAAAAAATGGCTGATCCACCAGGACTACCCCATTTGGCAAAAATGATCGGACTCAACGAGTACCAATTGAAAGTTGGTTTTAAAAATATTTATGGAACAACGGTTTATAAATATCTGCACGAACATAAAATGGAACAATCCCGAAAAATGCTCAATTCAGGGCATTATCGTGTCAATGAAGTCGGATTTCAGGTAGGCTACAGCAACCCCAGTCATTTTATTTCTGCCTTTAAGAAAAAGTATGGGATTACGCCTAAGAAGTATTTGCAGTTGATTGGGAAATAGATTTTTCTGAGGAGTGGAGGGACAGAGGCGATTTTAAGAAAAAACACGGAGGCACAGAGACACAGAGGTATTGGTAATTATTCTCCGTGTCTCTGCGTCTCCGTGTTTAGTCTTTACGCTGATACTCCAAAATATCCCCTGGTTGGCAATCCAGTGCTTCACAAATGGCTTCTAAAGTCGAAAAGCGAATGGCCTTTACTTTCCCTTGTTTTAAAATGGAGAGGTTTACATTGGAAACCCCGACCATTTCAGAAAGCTCCTTTAGCTTGAGTTTTCGCCTGGCGAGCATTACATCTAAATTTACTATAATAGGCATATATAAGGCGGGGTTTTAAATGGTCAATGAATTTTCTATTTCTTCAAACAGTGCGTCATAGTTTTTCTCATTTTTCCCCCAGTCATACACCTGAAACATGGTGGTGGAACAAAAATTCAGAACCGTTTCGCCATCAATCTCTTCAAGATCTATATACACATTCTCCCCCCAGGACTTCATGGAAATCTGGGTAATAGCCAATAATTCTCGTTTTTCTTCATTCATATCCACCAGAGTAAGTTTGTGATGATTCCCTTCCTGAAGCACCTCAACCAATTTTTCAAACATCAGATCGGCGGGAATATCAAAGATCATTTTATGTCTGAACTTGGTGGTAAAAATATTGGAAACACTGGTGAAATAATTCCTGTAAGCCAAAGATTTTCGCACGCCTAAATTAAAAAGCATAAAAGCCAGAGGGATAAAAACCAGGCCCATGATGAGTAGATTTCCAGGAAATAAAGCAGCCAAAGCAGCAAATGACCCGGATAAAATAACAATCAGAATGATCGCGGTGAGATTTCGGTTAGTTTTCATATTGAGTTGATTAACTATGGACAATATAATTAAGTTTATCATTATTTTATTAATGATAAACATTAATTTTTATAATTAATCATAATACGATACAGGCTTTTTGAAGTTGCATAAAAAATTGCTGTTTCAATGAGGCGAACATCCTTCTTTCAACAGATTCCCAATCAAAAAACAAGGAAAAATTGCTAATCTCCTTATATCTTTTACAATTTATATACAAATAACATACATTTGTTTAACAAATTATATACAAATGGGAAAAACATACCTGGGAGAATTTGAAGAACTGGTGCTGACCATTGTCATGATTCTCAAAGATGAGGCTTATGGAAACTCTATTGTCAAGGCCATCAAGGAATATCAGGATCGGACTGTCAATCTGAGTGCGGTTCACGTGACGCTTTACCGGCTCGAAGAAAAGGGATATGTCAATTCTGACATGCGCGGGGCAACTCAGGAAAGAGGAGGCCGAAGGAAACGCTATTTTCAGGTAACCAGCTCAGGGGTAGCTCTCCTTAAGGAAATGAAAGACGCGAGAGTTCAGCTTTGGAATATGATTCCCCAATTAAAATTCACTCTATGAACCAGATTAACCCGCCAGGAATGTTTGTCCGGTTTCTGGAATGGTTCTGTAAGGATCATTTTCAGGAAAGTATTTTGGGAGATT
>JAGQVA010000061.1 GCA_020438265.1 Bacteroidota bacterium | reverse complement strand
CAATTATTTCCCTCCGTCCCTCCGTGTTTTTTCTTAAAATTGGCTAAGCATCTACGCATTCAATAGCTTCCAGACCAAAGTCTTAAGCACATGTGCATCTTCCAGATTGGAAGGAATCATCCCTTTGAGCTGAAGGTCGGCATCGTGGATATAACCAATATTTCGGTATATTTTTCCCAGATCGAACTTCTGACTGGCTGTTAAATAATCTTTGGCCGCGTAATAGTTGACACCCAGTTTGTGTTTGACTGAATTGGGATCTTTGAGTTGAAAGCGTTTGATGAGAGCCAAATTGTGGAAGAAGCGAAAAAGATTTCCTACAGTCAGTACCGGAGGATTTATTTTGGAATTTTGAGAAAGTCTGTCAATAATCATGTGACTTCGAAACTGATCCCTTTTTCCCAAAGCATTGATCAGCTCAAAAACATTAAATTCCTTATCGACATTAATCATCTGGTAAACAAACTCCAGGTTCAGCTTGGTTTGTTTGGTTGCTCTGAGGAAGATAAACATCTTCTCCAGCTCATTTTCAATCAGATTAATATTCGTACCAAGATTTGCCACCAAAACCCCAGGAATACCATTATCAAATTCAAATCCTGAATCAGTCAAATGCTGGTTAACCCATTGCTGGACATCCTGATCATACATTTTTTTAGCATGGAAGACTACGCCTGCTTTTTCTGCTGCTTTGGTTCCCGCTTTATTCAATCCTGCATTTTTTCCCTTAAAAACCAAAACCAAAACCGTCGATGGAACGGGTTGTTGAAGGTAAGAGGCCAGCTTTTCTACCTCTGTTTTATTCATCCGTTGTGCTTCCTTGAGCACGACCAGCCGTCGGGCCGCCATGACAGGGAAGCTCCGGCAGGCATTGATTACTTTGCTGGCCTGTGTCTCCGGACCGTAAAAAACTTCCCGGTTGAAAGCTGTTTCAGAAGCAGTAAGGACAGCTCCGTCTGCATTTAAGGCTTCGCTTATTTTGTCAATAAAATATTCTTCCTCCCCATATAGATAATAAACAGGGCTAAATTTCTGAGACTTTATTTCCTGGATGATTTGGTTAAAATTCATGCGTTTAATTTAAAGGAAGCATTATTTTAGAATTTTTCCAGGAAAAATTCATAAGTCAATTCCAGTAATTCATCCAGGGCAGGATTGCTACCCTCAAAAGGATGTTTGGCCCCAAAGGTATGGCCAGCATTAGGAATTAATCTCAAAGTGGTTTGTCTCACATCAGCATAAACATTGATATGCTCAGCTTCAAAGAAAGGAATGGTTTCATCTTCCTGACCATGAAGAACCAGTAATGGTTTTTTGAGCTCCCTGACATTTTTGAGAATATTCAGTCGGGATTTTCCATTTTTTTCGATATCGTCAAGTAGTTCCAGACCAAGCTTAAAAACCTGTCCGGTACGGCTATTTTTTACTTCCTGATATCCCTTTTTCTTCCATTTTTGACGATCTTCTTTTGGGTATCTTTCAAAAGTAGAAACTGCTGCCCATGTAGTAACTGCGGAAACTTCTTTGGCTTCTTTTCCAGCCAGGATTGCAAGCCCACCTCCCCTGCTATGTCCTATGAGTCCCAGTTTATTTCTCAAATCTTTGCCAAAAAAGTTGGTGTGCGTCGCCAATTGAATGATTTCAAGGGCTTCACTTATTTCCAGGCTAAAGGTATTTTTTTCAAATTTTTTGACTTCAGTAAAGGTAAGCCCGTCTTCGCCAATCCCGTTATGTGAAAAATTGAAAGCGAGAAAACTCATTCCCCGTTCTTCAAAATATTTACCGGCATAAGGGACAAATCCCCAATCCTTAAACCCTTTAAAGCCATGTAAATATATCAGGCAGGGTTGAGTGTCGAAGTTTTCCCAACCATAAAGGCTGATTGATATCTGATTCCCTTCTTGAGAGGTATAGGTAAAATCTTTAGGCATTGATTATCTAAATAAGCGTAACCACGAATTTAGATGAAAAACTACCTATTTCAAAAAGGATTAGGAAGGCTGACGATTTATTTTGCAGGCGTTATTTAGATGGTAGCCAGATCCGTCTGTAATTCCTTGTATGAATCCTCGATAACCTGTCTGATTCTATTCACCAATTGAGGAAGTTTGTGTTCGTTTCCTCCGTTTTTGGAAATTCCTTCGATTTCCAGAATGGTATCTTTGATGGTGTCAATGCCCATAAAAGCAACAGAACTTTTGAGTTTATGAGCACATCGTCCAAGGTTTATAAAATCTTTATTATCAAGAAAATCATCCATACTCCGCAGCATATCGGGAGTTGTTTCAAGGAATTTTTCGATCGTCTTTTTAATGATATGATCATCACCACCAGAAATCTCCTTGAGATAACTAAGATCTGTGTAAGGAGGAATGGGAGCCGCATTTTCAGTATTTTCTTGTGATGACTGGTAATTTGACACAGGTTTATCCATAAGGTTTTTTACTTGAGCCGGGACTTCTTGATTATCCTGGGAAAGACTTAGGTTTCTTGATAAAGTGGCATACTGGGCAATTTTAGCAAATAAACTATTTACTTCAATAGGTTTGGAAATAAAATCATCCATACCAGCCTTTCTGCATTCGTCGTCAATTCCGGAAAGGGCCGTTGCAGTAAGTGCGATAATGGGAATATCCTTTTTGGGAGCAGCAAATTCACTGCGTATATATCTGGTCGCTTCATAACCGTCCATTTCAGGCATTTGCACATCCATCAGGATCAAATCATAATTATTTTGATTAAGCCTTTGGATTCCCTCACGGCCGTTATTGGCAATATCTAAAACAATCCCCCAATCGGTCAGCAACTTGCGGGTGACCATTTGATTGAGTTCATTATCCTCTACTAATAAAACGTTGAGACCTTTAAGTTTTTCTTTTTCAATCAGAGTGATATTGGTAGTTGGGGTTTTTGTTTCGATATCTCCCACTCCAAATTCCAATTCGATTTTAAATTCGGAGCCTTCTCCCACACCGCTGTCTACACTGATTTTTCCGCCTTGCAGGGTGACCAATTGTTTGACAATGGTCAGTCCAAGACCGGTGCCTCCACTTTTCTGATTGGTTTCGTTTTCAATTTGTTGAAAGCTTTCAAATACCCATTTCAGTTTATCTCTGGGGATGCCAATACCTGTATCCCTGACAAAAAAGAGGATCGTTATCTTCTCATCGTTGAGTTTGACGGCTTTGGCATGTACCTCAACCTGTCCTTCTCTGGTAAACTTAATCGCATTTCCAACCAGATTAAGCAGGATTTGATTGAGCCTGACATGGTCGCCCGTAATTTTAGGAGGAATTAGGGGATCAATAGACATGAGCAGTTTCAGGTTTTTTTCTTTGGCGTTTTGAGCCATCATATCTTCGATATGAGCAAAGACCTGATTGATACTAAAGGAAGATGTTACAAAGTCTATCTTTCCCGCTTCGATTTTGGAAATATCAAGGATGTCATTAACAACTGCCAGCAGGGTTTCTCCGGCTTCTTTAATGACACTTAACTGCTCTCGCTGATAGTCTGTCAATTCAGACTCAAGGAGAAGATTTGTCAATAATAAAATAGGGTTAAGAGGCGTCCGGACTTCGTGACTGGTTTTGGCCAGAAACTCCTGCCGCAGGCGTGATGCTTTAAGGACGAGTTCTTTTTCCTGTTTAAGGGTCTCTATTTCTTTTCTTTCCGTGATATCCTGAATTGTTCCAACCAGGCCTCGTGGATTTCCCGATTGATCCAATATAGCTTTACCCCTGAAGTTGACAAATTTTTCCCTGTGATCTTCAAAAGCAATCCGATGATCTACTTCAAAAGAACCTCCGGAAGATAGTACCTGTTGAATTTCCTGCACGACCAGTTTTTGATCTTCCTTAGGAATGGAAAGCAGGTAATTTTCGAGAGAGATTGTTTCTTTTGGCTCCTTTTCAAGGATTTTCAGGATTTGAGAAGAACAGGTGAGAATATTGGTACTCAGGTTCAGCTCCCAGTTTCCGACTTTGGCTAAATTCTGAGCACGTTCAAGCTTTAATAAGAGTTGTTTTTGTTCAATAGCAAACTGGATTGATCTTCCCAGGAGTTGTCCGCTCAGATCAAATTTGCTGAGAAAGTTTTGAGCTCCAAGTTTTACAGATCGAATCCCCATTTGTTCATCTTTCACCCCGGTAAGTACAATAATAGGGAGATGAGAAAAATCCTGATAAACTTTTTCAAAGGTTTCAAATCCAATAGAATCTGGAAGAATCAGGTCCAGCAGGATAATATCAATTTTTTCCTTTGACAGGATTTCTTTGCCTTTAGCAAGATTTCTGCTGACAAAAAGTTCATAATTTTGAAGGCCAGACTCCAGCAGATATTCCTCAATCAGAGTAATGTCTCCCGGATTGTCCTCAATCAGCAATATGTTCGTCTTTTTAAAAGGCACGCTTGAATCTAAATAGGTGAAGGTAGTTTGACAACATTAAACCAAAAATGTTCGATATTCCTTACCACCTCGATAAAACGGTGAATATCAACCGGTTTGGTTATATAACAATTGGCGTGTAGTTCATAGCTACGGGCAATATCCTGTTGTGCTTCAGAAGTGGTAAGTACCACTACGGGAATTTGTTTTAGGAAAGGGTCCTGCTTAATCTCTGCCAACACTTCTCTTCCATCTTTACGGGGAAGATTCAGATCGAGAAAAATGAGGTCTGGAATCGGGGCCTTTTCGTAATTCCCCTTTCGGTTGAGAAAAAGAATTGCCTCTACGCCATCAGGGACAGAGCTAAGCACTACTTCTTCATGAAGGTTACTTTCCTTTAGCGCTTCTTTGGTGAGTCTGACATCTCCGGGATTGTCTTCGACTAATAGAATGTTCATACCTATGAATGGTTGGTGATTGCCTGACCTACTACAGTTGGAAACTCCCAGTAAAAATTCCCCATTGTAAGCAGTAAATATACAAACTCAATAGCAGTTTTTTTTACCCAACTAAAAATCTTCTATTGATTTGATGCTTACGTTCCTGAATCATTTTGTAATGAATAGAGTGAAAGCACACAGGAATAGGCTGCAAAGAGAGTACCAAACAAAAAATCATCCCCGGAAATTGGGGATGATTTGAAAGATATTTTTACTTTTTTAATTAATCCCTGCTGCCAAAGATTCGGAGCAGAAAAAGGAAAAGGTTAATAAAATCAAGATAAAGCGCAAGCGCACCGATCAGGGCTACCTTTTTGGTTGACTCAGATTCAGGATCTGCATGCATACCAATTTGCATCAGTTTTTGGGTATCATAAGCCGTCAGACCACAGAAAATAAGTACCCCGGCGACAGAGATAATAAAATCCATCATTGAAGAACCAAAGAAGATATTAACCACAGAAGCGATAATCAAGCCGATCAAAGCCATATACAGGACAGACCTGAATTTGCTTAGGTCTACTTTGGTTGTCATCCCTACAAGCGTCATAGCTCCAAAGGTTCCCGCAGTAATAAAGAAGGTTTGGGCAATGATTCCCATTTCAAAAACAAGGAAGATAAATGCCAAACTTATCCCATTGACCAATGAATAGGTAGCAAATGTTATACTTGCTGCTGTAAAGCTCATTTTGTGGATTCTCGCAGATAAGAAAATCACGAATCCCAATGGAGCGAGCATGACAACCCACATCATAATCCCGCTTAGGAAGAAATTGACCAGAGCAGGACTCTGAGCAACATACCAGGCTGCCAGACCTGTAATCAGCAGCCCCAGTGACATAGTGGTATAAACCTGACGCAGGAATGCATTGGCTTCACCGGTCTCAATAAAACTCTGTTTTCTGGACTCACTAACCGGTGTTTCATAATAGTTTTTCATACTTATTGCTTAATTTTTATGCTAATATTTATGGTGTAATCTTTTTTAAATACACTGAAAATATATACGAATTTGGGTAAATATTGATACAAATGATAGATATCCAATATTTGTACAGAATTCTTTGAGCTAATTTAGCCATTTTTTTAAAAAAATATCTAACTTTCGCTCCCGAAATAAATGACTAACATTTAAAATGAGAGAAATACAGTTCAGAGAAGCAATAAGAGAAGCAATGTCTGAAGAGATGCGTCGTGATGATCGTGTCTACCTTATGGGTGAAGAGGTTGCTGAATATAACGGAGCGTACAAGGTTAGCCAGGGCATGCTCCAGGAATTTGGACCTAAACGGGTAATTGATACGCCCATTTCAGAATTGGGTTTTGCAGGTATTGGCGTTGGGTCAGCAATGGTGGGATTAAGACCTATCATTGAATTTATGACCTTCAACTTTTCACTGGTTGCGATCGACCAGGTGATAAATAATGCTGCGAAAATGTATCAAATGAGCGGCGGTCAGTATAATGTGCCCATTGTATTCCGTGGTCCAAGTGGATCTGCAGGACAATTGGCGGCAACACACTCTCAGAGCTTCGAAAACTGGTTTGCAAACACTCCCGGTTTAAAGGTGGTTACTCCCAGTACACCTGCTGACGGAAAAGGATTATTAAAGTCTGCGATTCGGGACCCAAACCCTGTTCTTGTAATGGAATCTGAGGTAATGTATGGAATGAAGGGACCTGTTCCTGATCATGAAGAGTTTTTGATTCCTCTGGACAAGGCAGATATTAAAAGAGCTGGAAAAGATGTAACCATTGTTTCTTTTGGAAAAATGGTACACGTTGCTTTGGAAGCATGTACTGAACTGGCTAAAGAAGGAATCGACGCTGAAATGATTGACCTGAGATGTCTGCGTCCGATTGATTATGACACAGTGATTGAGTCAGTGAAGAAAACCAATCGTTGTGTGGTTGTGGAAGAATCATGGCCATTGGCTTCTATGTCTTCCGAGATTGCTTACATTATCCAGAAAAGAGCTTTTGATTTTATGGATGCACCAGTTGTAAGGGTTACTGGTAGAGATACCCCTCTGCCTTATTCTTCAACGCTGGTTGATACTTTCCTGCCTAATGCTCAAAGAACCATTGAGGCGGTCAAGCAGGTAATGTACCGGTAGTTAATAAATAAATGTAATAATTATATCAAAAGCCCCATCAGGGGCTTTTTTTTTGATTTTCAATCATTTAACTTGCCACATACCTTCGGCCCGTTTATTCTAAACCATTTGAGTGACTTCTATGAAAGTCTTAAGTCTTAACATTGCAGTTAACATTAATTGGCACCATTGACCAAAGACAACAAACAACTCTCTGACGAAGTCTTAATAGAGGCTATAACACAGAAAGGGGAAACTGAATTATTTGGTATCCTTTATGATCGGTATTCTAATAAAGTTTACCGAAAATGTTTGAGTTTTGTCAAAGACGAGTCGGCTGCACAGGATATGGTTCAGGATGTCTTGCTAAAAGTCTTTACTCAACTTGGAAAATTTCAAGGGAAAAGTCGGTTTTCTACCTGGCTTTATGCAATTACTTATAATTATTGTGTAGAGTATTATCGAAAAAATAATAAATACGCAATGGTCGATATTGATGAAGGACCAGATATTTCAGTGGATGATGACGATGAAAAAGAATTATTGAAAATGAGGGCAGAACAACTGAAATGGGCACTGGATCAGGTCGCACCGGAAGATAAAATGATTTTACTATTAAAATATCAGGATGATACGCCAATTAAGGAAATCATGGATACGCTGGATATTTCAGAAAGTGCAGTGAAGATGAGACTTGCCAGAGCAAGGCAAAGAGTAAAACAAGTAGTACAGGAAAGAGAAAAAGTAATGGTATGAGTAATCCGTTTCATGAATTGGATGCCGAGGAAAGTTATCCTTTGTTACCCAATGAGGTAAAGGTGCAAACACTGGGAAGTATATATTCATTGAGAATGCTCATGGATATTGTTGATCTCTTTGTCTCTAAGGCAGGAGCAACTTTTCATACCTCTATTAGTCCCAATGATGTAAATCTGCTTGATGGAAGCCGGGACGTGGTGGAGGATCGTGATGATAAAGATGAATAATAAAAAGGCTTAACAATCTAACTATACTAGAAATGAATTTTAATCTGTGGGATACCATTGTCAAAGCATTTGGAACTGTTATTGAACAAATGGCTGAAGCTTTTCCCAAACTTATTGGAGCGATTGTTTTACTGGGATTGGGATGGGTTATCTCTAAAATCATCTCCAATGTTGTAGGAAGAATTCTTAGAAGAATCGGACTCGACAAACTTGCGGAAAAATTAAATAATACAGACACATTTAAAGAGTCGAATATTAAAGTACGCCCGGTTATCATCATTCAAAAATTCCTTTACTGGATGCTGATGCTGGTGTTTATTCTCAGTGCCACAGAGACCCTGGGACTGGATATCGTCACCACACAAATCAGTGGTTTGATTGATTATATTCCTCAACTGGTGACTGCTTTAATTATTCTTGCTGTCGGTTTTTATATTTCAGATGCAATCCGTTCTATGACGGCTGACTCAATGAAATCATTGGGGATTCCTGCCTGGAAATTTATCAGTACTGCCCTTTTTTATCTCCTTTTTCTCATTGTGGCAGTAACTGCCCTGAGTCAGGCAGGAATTAATACTGATATTATTACTTCCAACTTTTCCATTATCCTGGGAGGAATTGTCCTGGCCTTTGCCATTGCTTATGGTTTTGCAGCTCGCAATGTCCTTTCCAGTATTCTCACTTCATTTTACAGTAAAAACAGCTATCAAATGAGACAGGTGATTGAACTGGATGGATATAAGGGAGAAATTGTGAAAATGGACAGTGTGTCGATTACCATTGACACAGGTGAAAAACTGGTTGTATTTCCTCTCAGTCGTTTGATAAAGGATACTGTTATCATTCATCAATCTAAAGAAGATGAAGAAGTACGGAGACTGGAAGATTAAGTAATACTTTACACAAAAACGCCATCTTTGATCTGACAGATCCGATCTGCCTTTTGTGCGAGCGCATTATTATGGGTGGCAATTAAAAAACTGACTCCCGTTGTTTTGGCCAGATCAAAAATAATACTGTAAAGCTCTTCACTATTCTGAGTATCGAGGTTTCCTGTAGGCTCATCCGCCAGAATTAATCTTGGATGGTTGATCAGACTTCGGGCGATAGAGACACGTTGTTGTTCGCCGCCGGAAAGTTGAGTCGGTTTATGCTCAAAACGCGCAGAAAGCCCCAACTGAGACAGGAGATCTTTGGCCCGGTTGGTGGTTTCGTTCTTATTTTTACCAGCAATAAAAGCAGGCATACAGACATTTTCCAATGCAGAAAACTCAGGAAGGAGATGATGAAACTGAAATACAAACCCCAGGGTTTCATTGCGAAACAAGGCTTTTTGCTTTTCATTCATCCGGGTGATATTGCGATCCTCAAAGTAGATTTTTCCGGAATCAGAATGGTCAAGGGTTCCGAGAATCTGAAGAAGGGTGCTTTTTCCGGCCCCGGATGTACCTACCAGAGCTACGACTTCACCTGCATTGAGGGTCAGACTTACTCCTTTTAGTACAGAAACCTGACCATAGGATTTATAAATGTCTTCCGCTTTTAACATCTAATGGTATTTAATCTTCTGAGAAGTTGAGGCAAATATAGACAAAAACTGATTAGAGGGATAGAATTTCTTTTTTTAAGGTAAGTTCTGGATGGTTTTGTAATTTTAACCCGGTAATTCAAATCAATTGGAAAAAGATAAAAAACAACTTCGTGGCTATCGCCGGAGACTTCTCTGGCTGATTCTGATTTCTTCAGGCATTGATGCGGCCATGTTTACTGCTGAGCCAGCCTTATTGATTCCTTCTTTTGGAAGTTCTTTGGTGGTTGATGAAATTATTGAATATATCATTTCTAATTTGTTGGCCAAAAATAAGCTGGAATTGAAGAAACGCTACAAAATTGTGGGTATTTTGCCTGTTCCCGGCGTAACCTCTCTGAGTACACAGGCTTTGATTGAGTTGATTCGCTCTTATCGGAAGCCGGAAAAAATTCTGGCTAGGTTGAATGCAGGCGAGAAGAGTGATTTATTAGAGGGATAGATTTCGGCTGGATATTATATATGCGCGAAGCGCAGAAAGGTGGGCTTGTCATCCTGAGCCACGCGAAGGATCTAGATACCCCGAGCGGAGCAAGGGGGCAATATGGGGACTAAAGCTCGCTCGCTTCGTTGCGCTTCGCTTCACTGCTTGCGATGCTTAGATCCTTCGCAAGGCTCAGGATGACAAGGACACCTATTTGCGCTCCGCGCATATAACCACTCAATCCCCCATTTCAAACCACAACTCAACACGAGTGCCCAGCGGTTGTTTATCCTGATCAATCAAGTCAATAATGTTAAATTGAATTTGCCTCTGATCAAGAAAATTCAAAGCTTCTATTCTTTCTTCTATAATGCGCATTCCTTTGGATTGGTGTCTGAGTTTACTTACCTTTTTCAGTTCCGCTGCCTTTTCCCGGCCAATTCCATTATCCTCGATTTTGCATAGGAGATTATCGGCTTTTGTTGAAAAGAGGATGATAATCAGGCCGTTATCCTCCTCCTTGGGCATAATCCCGTGCCAAATAGCATTTTCTATAAATGGCTGCAAAAGGTTTGTGGGAATTTGAGTGTTATAAATGTCAACTGATTCGTCAACCTGAAATTCATAGCTAAATTTATTTCTTGTCCTATGTTGTTCCAGCTTTAAGTACAATTCTAGGGTATCAATTTCTTCTTCAACTGTCTGATAGTTTTTCGCTGCCTGATCCAATACCCTGCGAATCAGTTTTCCAAATTTGGAAATGAAACGAATCGCCTCTTCCCGCTTGTTTTCCATAATATACCGCTGAATGGAATTGAGGGAGTTAAAGGTAAAATGGTGGTCCATTTGTGCTGCCAGTGCTTCCTGTTTCATCCTGGCAATGCGGGAGTTGAGTCTCAGGCGTTCATTTCTCCTTAAGGTTTGTATGCGTAAATAAACTCCCAGAATGATTATGCTGAGAAGGAGAATGGAACCACCAATACGAAACCAGGCGGTTTGATGCCAGAGTGGAACAAGGGTAATCGTTAAGGTTTGACTCCGGGAACTAAAAATTCCATCCACATTAGAGCCTCTGACTTCAAATGTATAGGTTCCTGGTTCCAGTTGTGTGTACTGTGCAAGACCCAGCGGAGAGGGAGAAGTCCAGTCCGAATCATACCCCTTTAAACGGTACTGGTACATGTTTTTTTCAGGTTGACTGAAATCCAGTGCACTAAATCTGATTTCCAGATACTGTTTTTTATAACCGGGGAGCTCAATTTTTTCCATCAGATAAATCGCAGAGTCAGTTTGGATTTCCTTGCCGGAAACACGGAATGAGGTGACCCGAACAGGAGGCTGATAACTGCTGGACTGAAACTCGATGCTATCAGGATAAAAACTGGTAAAACCGTTCACACCGCCAAAAAACATTTCTCCATCTTTCGCTTTGAGAAATGAACCACTGGAAAACTCTACATTTTGAAGTCCTGCTGTAGGATCGAAGTTAGTGAAGATATTTTTTTCAGGGTGAAAGCTGGATATTCCCTGATTGGTACTCATCCAGATATGGCCCTGACTGTCGTCCAGGATTCCATAGATATAATTATTGGCCAGTCCATGATTGCGGGTATAGTTTTTTATTTCTCCTGAAGAAAGATCCATCCAAAAGAGACCTGCTCCATAAGTACCCACCCATATTTCATTTTTATGAGCGGGAAGTAAAGAAATCATAGGAAACTCCGGCTGGTCTATCTGACCAGATTCCTTAAACCAGAATTCGGTGGAATCTCCACAAAAATCAGTGCGAAGCAGACCATTATTATGGGCAGAAAAAACAGTACAGGAATCCAGTGGAATCAGATCCCAGGAGTAGATTTTGTAAGGATAGTCTTTTTGTGGAGGATAATGATGGATCATTTCCATATCATTTTCAGGGTCATGTCCCTGAAAAGTATTATTCCCAGTAAGCCAGATGACTCTTTTTTGATTGACAAGAGACTCTCTGATTGTGCGAATGACCAGACTTTTTGGGCTATTTGAGGTATTGGGATCATAAGGATAATGCTGAATTTCGCCTGACGACAAATCGATGACATTCAATCCCCGACGAGATGAGGCAACATAAACTTTCCCATAATCATCTTCATAAACCGCCGTAATGCTATTTCCCAACAGGTTATGTGAGGGGTCTTGGCCAGAAGTATACTGTTTAAGAATTTTTTTATGAGTTTTGTCAAGAAGAAAAAGGCCATTTTCTGTACCTATCCACAGGCGATTTTCTTTTCCTTCAGCAATCGATAATACATGGATATTCAGGTACTTTTCGCCAAAGAATGTATTGGTATAGGGGTTAAAACGATGAGAAAAATTGAGCCTTGCTTTGCTTAATCCCCCGCGAAGTGTTCCTACCCACAAATTTTCGGCTTCATCTATGAGCAAGGAGATCACCGTTTTACCGCGTAAACTAAACGGGTCCTGAGGGTTGGGAGAATAATTTCCAAGAACTTTTCCTTCTGCTGATACATAATTTAACCCATCAAGCGTTCCTGCCCATATTCCTCCTGCTTTGTCTTCTGCCAGCGCATATATATAATTGTGACTGAGCCCGTCCTCCTGTTTAATAGAAAGCCAATCCTGCGAAAAAGGATCATAGCGAAATAATCCTCTCAGTGTTGCAAACCAAATCGCTCCGCTTTTACTCACGAGGATATCTATCACATATAACCCATTCAGTCTTGATATTCCCGGGATAATAGAATCGGACTGAACAATGGAATTGGCTGTTTTGTCAAAAAACGCTACGTCATCCCTGGTCCCAAGTAAGAGATAGTTTTTCCAGGAATTCATACTGTAAATACTCCCCCTGGCTCTCTGCCCTTCAAATCCCTGGCAAGTATGATCATAACTGAGAATGATATTACTATTCATAAAGGAAATCCAGGTTTTTCCTTCAGGATCTGTATAAGCGATTTGTCCCATGTTTCGGGGCACTCCTCTGGGATCAGTACCTTCCAAAAACCGGGTAAAGGTATGTTGGTTCCGGTTAAATCGGTTGATTCCATTTTTTGTTGCCAGCCAAAGGTTTCCTTTCTGATCTTCCGTAATGGATTGAATATCATTATCGCTAATAGAAGATGAGTCAAAAGGAATTCGCTGATAGGTCGAAAAATTTTTCCCATCAAAAAAAGCCAAGCCATCCCAGGTGCCAACCCATAGAAAACCATATCGATCCTGATAGATGTCCTGTACAGACATATTGGGAAGGCCTTCGTCAACTCCGTAATGCTCGAATCTTAGCTTGGGAGCCTGACTGAATGCCAATTGAAAAAGGCTCAATGCGGATATAAATAAAATGCTGGATTTCATCATTGTCTAAAAATACTGAGTTTTGGCGTTTTTAAGATGACAAGATCAGGCAACACTATAAAATGTGAATCAAGGGTTGAAACCTCTCTTAAAGGCTCTGTG
>JAGQVA010000628.1 GCA_020438265.1 Bacteroidota bacterium | reverse complement strand
TTTTCCAGACCAATCTTCTACAACTCCGCCCAATAAAAAGCCCATTAGCGCACCATAAGGTACCATGTGATACCAAACTGAGGCAATGGCACAATTTCCTGTAACGCAGCCTACATTTTTCCAATAGAGAAATCCTCCAATGGCGCCTATCACAATTCCTATGAGTTGAAATCTATATTTATGGATCAATTGCATCATATTTCTTTGTCAATAATGAGAACTCTCCAAAAGAAAGAAAAAATTTAAAAAAATATTGTCACCTGCCCAACATTTTGGGTGATCAGTCTCTACTCTTCTCGACTGTAAGGTTGTTACGCAATCAAAACATTTAAATTTTATTTTGCCATGAACAAGCAACCTTTTCAACAATTATTGATTTTCTTACTGCTTTTCTCTGCGTCATTTTCCATTTCCCGGGGCGCGATCATTACCGTTGATAATAATTCCAACAGTGGGGGCCAGTTTACCAATCTTCAAACAGCTGTCAACAGCGCCCAGCCCAACGACACGATTCATGTGATCGGCTCTAATACCAATTATGGATCTGTTACTGTTCCTATACCTTTAACGATTATAGGCGCGGGTTATAATCCGCCGAATCAATTTGGTCTGGCCAGTACCTTAAGCAGTGTATTGCTGGGGGGAAGTGGCGGAGTAACTGCTTCTGGTACCCGACTCATGGGACTTAATATTACAAGTTCTGTATCCGGTGGATCTGGAGCGAATACGGTGAATAATGTTATCATTGAAAGATGCGATATCTGGTCCATTTCAATGTTAACCACCTTTTGCAGCAATTGGGTGGTTCAGAATAATCTTTTGAATTATATTTCCATTAGTAATAACTCCAATGTCATCATCAGGAATAATATTATTGAAAATACAATCAGTACTTCCAATCAACCCAATGTGCTGATCACCAATAATGTATTCACTTCCACAACGCAAACAGGTAGTATATTTTCCAACGTGTCCAATGCAGTCATTTCCAATAATATTTTCTATTTCAGCCGTAGCCCGCAGGGATGTAGTTTGTCTACTTTTAATAATAATATCACCTTTAATACATCCAATAATACCCTTCCTTACGGGAATAACTCTGGTACGGGAAACCTGGTGAATGTAAACCCTGTGTTTAATAATGCCCCCAATGGTGGCTACGGTCCGGCGAATGATTACCGCCTTCAGGCCACCTCTCCGGGCGTAAACGCCGGTACGGACAATACCGATATTGGTATCTATGGAAGTATCAATCCTTTCCCCATTGGAGGTCTTGCTCCATTTCTGACAAGTGCGCCTCCTGCGGTACCGCAAATTATAGAACTTGATATTCTCAACTCAAACGTTGCGCAGGGCGATTCTCTCCAGATTCACATCAGAGCCAGAAAACAAAATTAATCCATGAAGTATTTGATCACCTTTATCTGGCTATTGGGAGGATGGTTTTTATTGCAAAGTCAGCCGATTACGGAGATGGAATATTTCTTCGATAATGATCCTGGCGTTGGAAATGGAACTCCTCTGACGATTACGCCCGGAGATACCCTGGACTTCAATATCTCCGGTATAACAACCGCTTCTTTGAGCCCCGGATTTCATACTTTTTTTCTTCGGGCCAGAGATAATGCAGGAGAATGGGCAGTTTATGTCGGGCGCAGTTTTTATCTTCAACCAGCAGCAAATACTGCTCCTGCCCCATCATTGACCGAAATTGAATATTTTTATGATAATGACCCTGGTGTGGGAAACGGAATATCTCTGGTGGTAAGTACTGCCGATACGATTGACGCGATGTTTACGGGAATCCCGACGACCGGCCTTAGCTCGGGTTTTCACACACTTTTTGTGCGCAGCAGAGGCGCTGATGGCACCTGGGGAACGTATATCGGACGTACGATTTTTGTTCAGCCGCAGGCAACAGTTCAGCCTCAGGCTCCAATTAGTCAGGCAGAATATTTCTTTGATGCTGATCCTGGCGTCGGAAATGGAACACCCATCAATTTCACTGCGAGTGATACTGTCGATATGATTTTACCAGCAATGAGTACAACAGGTCTTGGCTCTGGTTTTCATACCGTTTTCCTAAGATTTTTTGATACAGACGGAGTTGCAGGTGTGTATCAGGGACGGACCTTTTACCTTCAGGAGGAAGCCAATCTGGATACAGTTCCATTGATTGGGATGGAATATTTGTACGATACCGATACGGGCGGAGGAACAGGTACTTATCTTGCCTTAAATCCTACAATGGATCTCGACACAATTATAGCTGCTCCTGTTGGGAATTTGAGTTTTGGGATGCATGATTTATTTGTCAGAGTGGTCGATTCAGCGGGGAATTGGAGCCATGTTGCTATCGATAGTTTTATGGTGGGAAATTGTAGCAGCTTTTTCCCTGCTGTGGTTGCGTCTGATTCACTGACCTTTTGTGAAGGAGATTCGGTCCAACTTTCGGTAACACAGGCATACAACTCGTATCAATGGTCTAATGGAGCAACGGGAAATACGATTACGGTTAGTCAATCGGGAAATTATTCCGTTACTGTAACAGATTCCACAGGCTGTCAGGGCTCGTCCATTCCGATTACTGTGAGCGTTTTGTCCGGCCCTCAGCCCATGATTCAGTCCAATGCGGCATTTACCTTTTGCGCCGGAGATTCGATTATGCTAAGTACCGGGCAGACTTATTCCAGCTATCTCTGGTCAACGGGAGAAACCACTCCTGCTATTTTCGTCTCACAATCCGGAGCTTATTCAGTCATGGTTTTTGATGGAAATGGTTGTGAAGGAAATTCTGAACCGATTACCACAGAAGAAATTCCCATTCCCGAGCCTCCTTTTATTACTGATCTGGGAAATGACAGTCTATATGCAACAGGAATAGGCGAATATTTCCTCTGGTACGTCAATGACAGCCTGATCATAGGGCAGAATGACAGAAGGCTTGATGCTCCTTTGTCCGGCACTTATCGGGTAAAAATAGTGGTAAATGGTTGCGCTTCCGAGCTTTCTGAGCCCTTTGAATTATGGCTAACCAATACTGCTTTTTTACCAGAAATCAAGGGCATATCTGTTTATCCCAATCCCTTTCATTCTCAAATACACATTGAACTACAAAATCCTGCTATTCAACAGTTAGATGTAAGAATATTTGACATGTTGGGTAAAGAATGGTTCAAAAGGAAAAATCTGAATGTAGAAAATGGTAAAACAACGCTGGAAGTCAGGGATTTACCTTCAGGGATATATATTGTCCAGGTTATTGATACAGAAAGCGAAAGAGAATCTTTTTTGAGGATGATTAAGTCGGATGACTAAAATCTTTTGGAAACTCATTGGCATCTTCCTAAATTTTGAATCTTCTGTAAAAAGGAGGAAGCTGTCTCAAAAGCCTGAAAATTAAACACAGAGGCACAGAGATAACTGGTTAACTATTAAATTCTCTGTGCCTCTGTGTTTTTTATTAAAATATGCTTTTGAGCCAGCCTACTCCATCTTTTTATTAATTTAGGAAAATGGACCATCTACTCACATATTCTATTGCCCCCGACGGGATTGCGACCATCATTATTGACCAAAAACACAATCCCACAAACCTCTTCAGTATGGAGTTTGTTAAAACCTACGTGGAGGTGGCTACAAGGGCTGTAAATGACAAAAAAGTCAAAGGCGTCATTATTACGTCAGGCCAGAAAATGTTTATGGCGGGAGGAGACCTGCGGGAACTGGGAAACATTGAAGGAGATCCCCAACCTTTTCTGGAAGATTTACTCTCCATGCATCAGGCTATCCGGATGATCGAAACCAGTGGAAAACCTTTTGTCGCTGCGATTAATGGAAATGCTTTGGGTGGGGGAATGGAACTCTGCCTGACCTGTCATTACCGAATTGCTCTGAATAATCCCAAAATCAAGCTGGGTTTCCCGGAAATCAAGGTTG
>JAGQVA010000627.1 GCA_020438265.1 Bacteroidota bacterium | reverse complement strand
CTTCCCCTCATCACAAATGCCCGCATTATCGATGGCTCCGGAAATCCCTGGTTTTATGGAGAAGTGGGAATCAAAGACGGGCAAATTGTTTTGGTCGGGGATGCCAAAGGAATAAAAGCTAACCATACCATAGATGCAAAAGGGAAAATTGTTGCGCCAGGATTTATCGATGTTCATGCGCATGTAGAGGGAAGTATTCAGGCAAGGTCTGTAGCTGAGAACTTTCTGTACGATGGGGTTACTTCGATTATTACAGGCAATTGTGGAAACTCTTCAGAAGATCTCGGGGATTTTTTTCAGGAACTTATAAAATCCGGAATTTCTGTCAATGTCGCTTCCCTGGTTGGGCATAATACCGTGAGAGGGGAAGTGATGGGTACAGTTAACCGGGCACCTTCTGATAAGGAACAAAAAAAGATGGAAAAACTGGTTGAGAAAGCGATGGAAGACGGAGCTGTTGGACTTTCTACGGGTTTGATTTACATCCCAGGCACTTTTGCGAAAACAGAAGAAGTCGTCGGACTGGCCAGAGTTGTGAAGGAATATAATGGCGTTTATGCCTCTCACATTCGGAAAGAGGATCATGAAGTTCTGGATGCGATTGATGAGGCAGTAAATATTGGCAGAGAGGCCGATATTCCTGTTCAGATTTCTCATTTTAAAATCAGTGGAAAAACTTCCTGGGGGAAAAGTGTCGAAACCATTGCCCGGGTAGAAAAATACAGGGAGGAAGGGATTGATGTAACCGTTGATCAATATCCTTATACAGCCAGCAGCACACGGCTTTCGGTGTTGGTTCCTTCCTGGGCGCAATCCGGGGGAAGTGATTCTTTTAATATTCGGTTGAATGACGCGGAAACCAGAGCCCGCATCGAAAACGATATGAAAATAATGCTGGACGAAACAGGTTTTTCTGATTTTAGCTACGGTGTCATTGCCAATTGCCCCTGGAATAAGGAATACAATGGGAAAAATATCAGTGAGGTAAATGTGATGATGGGAAAGGAGAAAAACGCGGAACAGGAAATTCAAACTATCATTGATCTGGTCAAAGTTGGGCGCAGGGTACAAATGGTTTATCATAAAATGGGTGAAGAGGACGTCCAGCGCATTATGCAATATCCGCTGTCAATGGTCGCCAGAGATGCAGGAATCCCTGAGTTTGGAACCAGTTCGCCTCATCCAAGAACGTATGGTTCATGTGGAAGAGTGCTGGGACATTATGTAAGGGAATTGAATGTGATCCGGTTGGAAGATGCAATTCGTAAGATGACTTCACTTCCTGCGCAACGATTTCAGTTTGCTGACAGGGGGTTAATACAAGCAGGAAAAGTTGCCGATCTTGTAATTTTTGATCCGAATGAGATTCGCAGTGAGGCTACTTTTGAAAAACCTCATTCTTATACAAAAGGAATGTCTTATGTGCTTGTAAATGGAGTTGTAGTAATTGAAGAGGGGAAACATAATGGACGAAAACCGGGGGTAATTATTAAGGGCCAGGGAGGAACGGATTAAGAATAAATAAAGCGGATTGACATTTGAGAGATGTCAATCCGCTTCTTCAAAAGCAATTAGCTAAAAATTAAAGAATTTTCACCAGCACAAGCTTACCGGGAGGATTGCTATGGCGGAAAATTCCTTTTTGAGCATTCATGAGTTTTTGACAGTTTTCCTCATTTGCCTGAATGGGCCATTCATATAAAAACCGGCACCCTTCTTCTTCAATATAAGACATTCCATTTCCCTGAAGAGGAAGTTCAAACTCAGTATTATCCGGGACCTGAGTTTTGGAAATTGTTTTTTTCAGTACCCATTTGATCGAAGACCCATCCTGGGGAGGATTGGGAATTTCTTCTTTTTCAACCTCAAGCTCATAGATATAGCCTGGTTCATAAGAAAACCCTTCAATCTGATCGTAAAAGTATTCCCAGTCAGATTTGGATTCTCCATGTTTAACCCTCATACACAGCTGAATTGCTTCTCCGCTGCAAGGGACTCTGTAATGATCAATAGTTACTCTTATTGTATCCATATCAGGCTGACAGCTTTTGAGAAATAAGAAAAGAGAAAAAAAACTTATCAGGTAATTCATGATGATTTTCTTTTAAGTAAAAATGATTATTACGAATGATTTTTTTTTCAATTTCAGACCTTCCAGGTTTTCATTATGTGGTTAGCGTATTTTCCTTTTCTATTGGTAGAAAATCCCGTTAGGGATTTAATATTGGTAGCCATAACGGCATCTAATATCTTTGCGCGCCTAAAGGCGCGCTGGTCAGGAAGGGGAGGAAACCAGATGTTTTCTACCAATATTAAATCCCTAACGGGATTTAGTCTTCCGACTTTTGGTTTAACAAGCAAGCCATTCGATTTTAAAAACCTGAAGGATATTTGCGGAGAAAATACTTCCTTGAACAAAATCCTTGTGATGCATTTTATCTTTGTAGGCATCATAACTCAGACTGTCCTCAGCCAATCCCCACAACAACTCTATCAAATCGCCCTCCAAAACAACCCCGAGCTAAAAGCCATGAATCAGGAACACCAGGCTGCCCTGACGAAAGCTCCACAGGTAAGCCAACTCCCTCAACCTGAATTGGGGGTAGGAGGATTTATCCTTCCGGTAGAAACGCGCCTGGGGGCACAAAGAGCCAGAGTCGGTGCTACCCAAATGTTTCCCTGGCCGGGAACGCTCAGGCTGCAAAAGGAGCAGGTTTTAACAGAGGCAGAGGTGTTTACCGAGCGAATTGCTGCTTTTCAGCTTAATCTTCGGTATCAAATCGTAACCTCATGGTTGGAGTTATATGAAGTCAGGAACTCTCAGCAAATTATTGAGAATCGCCTCGTGCTGTTAAGCGCACTCAAAAAACTGGCTGAAACCAAAGTTGCAGCGGGAAAAGCTTCTCTGGCTGATGTATTAAGGGTAGATCTGAAAATCAAAGAACTGTCTCAGCAGATTAAGATTCTTGATGCGCAACTTCGCAAGCCGCAGATTGCTCTGAATCAGCTTCTCAATCGACCTTTGGAAACCCTGGTTGAAGTAGAGGGAGAACTGGGTTTTGCGGAATTGTCCTGGGAAAAGGATTCGCTATTTCGGAGAGTAGATGCTTATCACCCTAGTTTAAGAATATTTGGGATACAGCAGGATGTTGCCAGAAAATCTATGGAAGTGAATCAACAGGCAGGTAAACCTTCCTTTGGTCTGGGAGCGGATTATATAACTGTAAGTCAGAGAAGTGATATGAATCCGGAGAATAATGGCAGAGATATTCTGCAAATTCGGGGAACCTTATCCATTCCTATTTACAGGAAAAAATATCAGGCCAGGCAGCAGGAGGAAGAGCTGAAAATTGAAGCACTGGAAAACCGAAAAGAAGCTACTTCAGATCTGTTCTGGTCCAAAATTGAGCAAGTGTATGCTGATCACGAAAAAGCTTTATTGACTTATGAACTATATCGCGATCAGATCAAAACGGTACAATCTACCATTAAGATACTTGAAGCTGATTATAGCAATCAGTCCAGGGGATTTGATGAGCTCATTCAGCTCGAAGCCCAACTGATTGATTATGACCTGGAATTACTTCGCGCCGTTGTCATGAGCCATAAGGCTAAGGCAGAAGTAGAAAAATATGTGATTTATTAAACCGATTTTAGAAAACAAAGATATGTTCACCAAGAATAATCAACTCATCATATCAGGCTTTTTTCTGGCCGTTCTGACTGGTTTGGGAATAGGGTATTTACTTTTTCATTCCGATCAGAAAACAGAAATGCAGGATTCCGCAGAGCACGTTCATGCAGGAGAATCGGTATGGACTTGTTCCATGCACCCACAAATTCGCAGCAACGAGCCGGGAGAATGTCCGATTTGCGGAATGGATTTGATTCAATTATCATCCTCGACTTCTTCTGATCCTTTGGTATTGGAAATGACGCC
>JAGQVA010000626.1 GCA_020438265.1 Bacteroidota bacterium | reverse complement strand
CTAACGTGTCAGGAGTTATTATTAAATCAAACCGCTCCATTTCCTCTTCTGTAAATATTGATTTACTATGAAAACAGAATTTAAAAGTCATGTTAACTCCCTCTTTTACTTTACCAGAATCAGGAAGGACTGTTAATTCAGCACATGGCAGCTTATTTGTCTTTAATTTACCCATAATATTATTTTGTAAATAAATGTTTTAGATTTCCAAAGTAATTTCATTTTAAATCATCGTCCTCCGCACCGCCCACCAGCGCAAAAGTCTGGACAGCCATGCGTTTTCTGTTTCAGGGCTCAATTTTCCATCAGCTCTTGCCTGCCCCAGCACTGCAAAAGCCAGGCTGGGTTGAGCCCGAAAGGAGAGCTTTCGGTTTCTTTTCCATTTTTGATATAATATCCTCAGCTTTTCTGGCTGTCGTTCCCGGATAGGAAATAATGTCTGAAAAGACATTCCATTCATTTCCGAAGATCGATGATTTACCAGAAAATGAGCAAAAGCAGGTAACTCTCTGATCAATTCATCTATCATCTCCCGCTTGTCAGGCTGAATATTATCCATTGGGTACAACTCCAGCCACAAGTCCATAAGCTTGTCCCATTGGGGACTGGGATAAAGTATCTTTCCAACCTGAGCACTTATCATCACCCTAATCCAGGGAAAAGGATGTGGATCTTCAGGATTTATATGAAAAACAAAATAACCAGGCAAGCTAACCACTCCCATCAGACCAGTAGTTGCAGAAATTCCCAAAGTGGCAACTCCCCAACAATCAGAAATAATCTCAGAGAGCCAGCGGTCGAATAATTTCCAGGGCCGCCGTTTATCAAAGCCATAAGCTCTAAGACTGGTACGCATCGTCTGAATCAGGTTTAACATCCCAGCACCCTGATGACCAACTTCATGAACCAGCGAAGCAGCAATTCCGCTTCCAACCAATCGCTCTCTGGGAACCCGGATCACCGCGACGGGATTGGAGGTTCCTCCCGGAAGTCGGGCGCGTGTACGACGAATGGCCGCTCCATGTCCTCTATCCAGATAACAAATCAGAGGAGGCACTTTGTATAATTCTGATTGAAGGGTTAATGCATCCCTGGCTAATTCATCCAGGCCAGCTAACCATAATCCAATCTCATGTTCACTCCGCTGCGTAAATGCATCAGCAAAAATATCCAACTGGTCCAGGAGTTGATTAAATCGCAATTTCAATATGGAAAAAGCCGTTTGAAGGTCTTCAACGGGCGTATCGGGCGAGGATTTAACCACCCTGATAAATCCATTGATCTTTTTTTTCAGTTTTTTTCGACCATTCAATAATAGTCTGCTGATTTTCCTTTGTGCAGGCTGGCTAATTGTAGCTGCATCCACAACTGGCATATTCGTGGCAAATGGCTGTACTTGCTGAAGACGTGTCAACAAAGCCCTTGCTTCTAATTCGAGAAATTGCGTATTTTTCATCAGGCTCCCTTGATAATGATCCGGTTGCCTACCCGATACCAACGTCCCTGATTTTTATGTAATCTTCCATCTTGAGGATTTCTTTTCCAAACTCCTGGCAAGTGTCTGGAAGATTTTTGCATCGCTTTTCTGATAACCACATTATCAGGTGTTTGAGAATCAGATGTTACGATAGATTTTGCTAATTCGTCAAATACACGCACATACCTCCTGGCTAATTCAAACTGCTGATCTTCCGGGCTCATTCCCTCCAGATATAGTCCACTTTTGACTATGTCGCTGCCTGCCTGAGCACCAATTTTTCCACCGATTGGGCCTCCCCATATACTCCCCAATATACCTCCAACAATCGGCAAGGCTTTCCTGGAAACTTTTCTATGCATTTTAACAGCTTTCATAAAGTTTCTTCCCCATCGCCTCCGGGATTTTCCCCTGCGGCCTCTACTTCTGCCTCTGCTTCGGGATCTTTGCTTTACACGTTTTTTAATGAGGTTTTTTGCACCGTCTACTGCCTTTTTTACAAACCCTGCCAAAAATTCATTCAGCTCCATATCATCCTCTATTTCCAGCAACTCTGAAGCCAATGCAATTTCATTATCCTCATCATCCATGTATTCATAATCGTCATACATTTCATTCTCCTCTTCTTCAAATTCATCTTCATAGCCATATTCGTCCAGTGTAGTTCTATCTAAATCGTGCATAATTTTATTTTTAAGTTGAAAAATAAGTACCCTGATTCATCCTACTTTCAATGAAAAAGTAAGTGAAACCCAACAGAATCGATTGTTTATCAAATTTTGAGAGAAAATCCGTTTTAGGGATTCAATGAATTGGCGGGATTATGGATTAAGCGCCCAACAACACTATTCCTCTTTTGGTTCGTATCCAACGTCCCGAATTTCCCTGAATTCCCATCCTTCTAATTCGACGTCTTTGCCTTCTCCTTGCAGATTTCAATAATTGAGGCATATGTCTTCTTGCTGCTCTTTTCAAAGCTTTTCTGACTGCTGTTTTAGCAGGAATCCCGGGATTTTTTGGAAGATGTCTCAAAGTAGCTTTCATAAATTTCGCCGAGTTTTTAGCAACTTCGAAACGCCTTTCCTCCGGACTGAGTCCTTCCAAGCCAATTTCAAAGAATTTAGAGCCCATTCCGCCACCACCGCCGCCGCCAAAATAACTACCAAATATTTTCTGAAAAATTGGCAATAACTTTTTCTTCCTTGCCTGATGAGCCCTCCATTGTTTCCGAACCATTGGGCTTTTAACAATCTTCTTCCCTTTTCCGAAAATCTTCCTGACGGAACCAATTATCTTTCCCAAAAACTCCTCTAATTCCTCATCATCAGCAACCTCCATCAATTCAGCAGCAAGTTCAAATTCATCATCGTCAAATTCATCTTCATACTCATCCTCAAAATCGTCATCATATTCTTCATCAAATTCATCATCAAACTCGTCGTCATACCCGGCAGTATATTCATCATCAAACTCATCATCATAGTCATTATCGAATTCGTCATCAAACTCATCATCAAAGCTGTCGTCGAGTTCATCATCAAAATCGTCCATAAATTCATTTGCAAATTCTTCACTATAGCCGTGCTCATAGTTGTCGATGGTAGTTCGGTCTAAATCGTGCATAATTATTTTTTTTAAGTGAAAAAATACATTCTGATTCTCATCAAAGTGTCTATGATGATATCATTTTTCTTACCATCTATTTGGCAAGCAGTATGCCAAGCACTGAAAATCAACCATTTAGCGTATATTCGCGAAAAAATATGCGGATTATTGAATTAGGGTTCGAGTTTAGCGAATTTTTTTTCGTACGAACTGAGAAGTTTATGGTCTATCTAGGTAATATAGAAAATCCAGTATGTGTTTTTTGCTTCGAATTAATCAGGGATCAATTCATTATAAGTAGCACTCTTCCATAGAAATATTCAGAAATTTCACTGTGTTCAATAACCAATCTCCCATTCACAAACACATACGCCATCCCCTCCGCCAACTGAAAAGGATCTTCAAACGTCGCCGTTTCTTTTACCCTGTTTGGATCAAAAATGAGAATATCTGCTTTTTTCCCTTCAGCCAAAATCCCACGGTCATTCATTCCAATAGATCTTGCAGTAAGTCCTGTCATTTTATATACTGCTTCTTCAATCGTTAACAACTGCTTCTCAACGACAAATTTTTCGATGATCCTGACAAAGGTTCCGTGTCCACGTGGATGCCTTCCGGTTGGGCTTCCGTCAGAACAAACCATGACCAGGGAATCAAGCAATAAACGATTTTGCAGTTCTTCATCCATCACAAAATATGCCGCAGAAGCGCCATTCGGGCCAATATCATCAATCAGGACATCCTCAAAGGGTTTGTTGAGATCCGCTGCTACCTGAGCCAGGGTTTTGCCTGCATAAGGCCCTGAACCAAATATGGTAGCTTCAGGTCCATTGCGTTTGGTTACACGTTTGCGAAGGAAATC
>JAGQVA010000625.1 GCA_020438265.1 Bacteroidota bacterium | reverse complement strand
CGCAAAAACAAGAAAGTTTACATTAATTGTCAGCAAGATAATTTGAACCCAGTTTAAATTCATACAAGCCCGGTTAATTCATCCATTTTTCATCGAACTACTATAAATACAAAATCGTGCGCTTTTGAGCAAAAGCACACGATAAAATGTATGTTGAATGATGCAAAAAGAAGGTTATGGCAGCAACTTCATGGCCTTTGGCCCGCCATAAGCGCCGATATCGTTTCTGGAAGTTCCCATACAAGGTGGCAAAGCATTTCCGCCATTATTATGGTCATTATAAGCGACAGAGGGTTCACCGGCATCAATGCAGGGAGAGTTATTTTCCAGCAAAAACGATGTTTCGATCAATTTGGGATCCTCTTCGATAATATTGGTTCCATAAGTCCATCCACCAAAAATCAGACAATAGGACGGATGAAAATCTTCGCTATTGGCATCCAGGCGGGTAAAAACTTCATTATTTTCATTATTAAAAATGATATTATTGATAAATACCAGATTATCATAAGCGGTATTACCTGCGATGACCAGTCCTCCTCCTTCACCAGCAGAAAGATTATTGACAATGGTATTATTATAGACCTTGTTTCCATTACTGTTGGGCTTCACGAAATCGAGATATAAGCCTCCTCCGCCTCCAAAATCAGCCCTGATTGCTTCATTCCCTGAGATAACATTATTCTTAAAAATCGCCTCTGTAGCGTCTAAAAATACTCCTCCACCAAAACCACCCTTATTATTCCGGATGATATTATTATGGATGGAAGGACTGCCAAGCTCCATTCTCAGCCCACCTCCCCCGGCTGCTCCGTTTGCACCAGATATATCAGTTGCTTCATTATTTTCAATGATATTATAACGAATGGTAGGACTGGATTCCAGCGCCAGAATTCCACCACCGCCCAGCGTAATATTGCCATTTGGGCGGGTGTAAATATCTCCGGTTCCGCCACTGATGGTAAACCCCTGAATAATGGCTTTGCTGTTTTCACCATTCATAAACCTCACTACCGAACCACTTTTTCCCTGAATAATGGTCGAAGAAATATAACTGATGTCCTGATCCTTATAAAACAGGCTGGTTATGAGAATATTTTTCCCCAGATAATCTATATTCTCCTCATAAGTTCCCGGACTTACGATAATGGAATCTCCCGAACTTACCTGAGAGATCGCTTCCTGTATGGTCGGATAATCTGCCGGAACCTGAACGAGTTTGTTGGTGCCGGGTTGATGTTCCATTGGATCAGGATCAACGACCTCATCCTTACAACTTTGAAGAGAAATAAACGCGATAGCCAGAAGCAAAATTTGAAGCAAATGGTTTTTCATATTGATTGAATTTGTTTGCCCCAAAATTCATTCAGCTTATTCTGAAAGAAAAAATATAACAAGTGAATCTTGTTAAAGATTATAATTTTTAACAAAAAACACCATGATAAAACACACGATTCTACCGTTTCACCCACTTAAACCGTTGAGATTCCCCATCATTCCTCACCCAAATCACATATAATCCTGTTGATAAAACACTCGTTGAGATCTTCATGTCAGAAATATTGGAATCGTATTTTTCAGCCAATACCAAGCGCCCCTGAAAGTCAAAAATCTCTACTTCTACCCCGCCAGGTCTCAGATCTTCTGCTTGTAAAAATAACTGCTCCTTACCGGGATTAGGGAAAATCTTCCAACTGTGAGACTCTTTCAAATCAGTAATTCCATCTGTTTTGGCAGAGGATACCAGCCAAATAAGACTATCGTCTGAAACCAGTGATTCGTTTGCCAGGTCCAATCCCGTCCAATGTGCAGGCACTTCCAGTTCTTTAAATCTTGCATACTCAAACCTCGCTTTCAAATCTGGAGTAAAAGCCAGGCCAGGATTATTGCTGCTGGCGTTCACGCTTGCATCAAGCTGATGGTTGTTTTGAAAAAGAATATCAAACGTGCTCGCTTTGGGCCAATCTGTATAAGTAACCAGTCCAACCTGAAGATTGTCGGGAAAATCATCTCTGTGGTACCGGCGGTGAACGACCATATTTTCACCTGGTGTTTGCCTGAGCATAATTAGATACTCGCCCATTCTGGCCACGCAAATCACTGTTTTCAGGGAATTGATTTCTGAAATTCTCAGATCGGAATTGCTGTTGACGGTAGTTTTTACTTCAAAATGCGGGGGAAAACAATTGGTACAACTCGGATGAGATGTGCTTCCAAAACCCACGGATAAAAAAACATAATTTTCTTGTCCAGCCACCCAGTCATTCTCTCCATTTGTCATGGTTTTGGGCGCTCTGACCATGACTCCTGCCAAAGAATAATCACTTCCGGGATAACTATCTCCGGCCCGGTTACTGGCTTCGACTTCAGTTGTAAATACAAAGTCGCCACTGACATTTTTATACAACAAAGGCCCACGATAATCAGCGTACCAGACCACAGTGTAAGGAATCATAACCAACTGGCCAGCATGGGTTTGATTAATATCCAGGACTTCCAGTTGATCTTCATCCCATCCTTCTGTTTGGTAAATTCGATTCCAGTTGGAGAGCGTACCAGGATCATCAAATTCATCGCTGAGCGTATCGATTTGAGAGAAGGCGGACAAACAACAAATAATACCTGCCAGAAATAGAAATAGGTATTTGTACAGTTTCATCATTTTGAAGAATTAGTATGGTTTTAGAAGACGGAAAATTTGTCGGGAAAAGGTTGTTTTTGAAGTTGTGTTTGTAGTTGAAGTTACATCAATTTTCTTCATGGTTACATTCTACAAATTTTGGCGAAGAACAAAATCTATTCATATAAGTCGTATAATTTTCAAAAAAGCAACCTGCGTTGGAAATTTTAGACGAATTTAGCTTTCTGCAATGCTCCACTCCAAATTCTGCCCTTTGCCCTCTGTTAGTTTCGATATTCTAAAAAACATAGCATAAATTCAATGAAAATCCTCTTCAAAATGAACATTTCAACCTACGCCAGAGATAACCCTGACCGTGAAGATATTGCAGAGAGCTTTCTTCTTTACCTGGCTCTGGAATATCGATCTGACCGAATTTCTCAGGAGTTAAAGAACACCGTTTTAGAAACCATTCCCAATCGCATGGATTATTTTGGCAAACAAAATTTTGACATGAACCCCATTAAGCAGTGATTCTTTTTTGCATCCGTTTTTTGACCAAAAGCATGTATTTTTCCCCAAAAAAACGATTATGAAACTTTCTGTTTACTATCTCCTTGCACTCATCCTGTTTACCAATTGTACTCCCAATGGTTATCTGGCCAGTCCTCCTGAATGCAAACCGTCATCTCAATTTGCGCAAATTGAGGATAGCCAGGGAAATCAATATCAGAAAATTGCTCTGAATGAGTTAAAAAACACTACTCCTGAGGATTATTATTATTTTTTTAAGACCTTTATCGAAGAAGGCGAACAGGTTTATATGATGACCAATTTCCGCAATGAGAAAAATTGTTTTGATGTAAAAATGCTTGTAAACAACTGGGAAAAACTGGAAGGGATGCGCAAAACCAATGGAAAATCCTATCCCAAACAGCTGGTGAATCTCACATGGACAATTGATCAGAATGGAGAAAATGAACAGGTCGTTTTCGTTGATATGAACACAATTATTGACTAGACATTTATGTGGTTTGAAGATCTGACTGGCTTTACAGAAACTTCTCCGGAAGAAGTAAGACAAAAATTTTCCGTTTCAGGAGATACCCTCACCTCTCTGGTTAATGGAAAATCTTACACCTTCGGGCGCCTGGAGATACCCACGCTCGCAGAACTTCGACAAAGAGCAGAAACAATATCTTTTGAACCGGATTACATCTCTCTGAGAGAAGTCGTAGCCAATGTTCAGACCTTACACCTCGACCCGATTTATCACGGCGCGTTTTTTCAGGCAGCTTCCCAGTTTAATTTGCTGGAGATGACCTCTCCGAGAGTTACTCCGGA
>JAGQVA010000624.1 GCA_020438265.1 Bacteroidota bacterium | reverse complement strand
AGCCTTTCACATTCCTCTAAAGTCAAATCCTCGGGTTCTACTCCCTTGGGAATTTTGACATTCGCTCCGTGTATTTTGATATAAGGTCCATAACGTCCTTTCAGCACTTTGGCGTCTTCACCAAAATCCTTGATTACGTTATTAGCGGCTGCTTCGCGTTTCTTTTTGATTAATTCTACCGCTCTTTCATACTCCATTTCGTATGGATCATCGTCATCTTCCAGAGACGCAAACACCCGTCCAAGCTGTACATAAGGGCCATAACGACCGATATTGACCTTCACATCCTGGCCTTCCATTTCTCCCAGTACACGGGGAAGTTTAAAGAGTTCCAGTTGCCTCCTCAAGGGTGATGGTTTCCAGGCGCTGGTTGGGTCTGAGCTTCGAGTACTGAGGTTTCTCTTCATCATCTGATGAACCAATCTGAATCATTGGGCCAAATCGTCCCAGCCGTGCAATGACTGGTTTGCCTGATTTCGGATGATTGCCTAATTCACGCTCTCCTCCAGCTCTTTCTGCGTTTTCCTGCGTGTGAACTACTTTTTGTTCAAAATCGTCGTAGAAGCTGGAAATCATCGACTGCCATTCTTTCTTGCCTTCGGCAATCTCATCGAAAAGTTCTTCAACCTTTGCAGTAAATTTATAATTCAAAATAGAAGGAAAAAACTTCACCAGAAAATCATTCACCACCATTCCCAGATCTGTAGGAAAAAGTTTGTTCTTTTCACTTCCTGTAATTTCCGTTTTTATATCTTCTTTAATTGTATCGTTTTGAAGGGTGAGCCTTCCCAGATCCCGGGGAGTTCCATCTCTGGTTTCTTTCACTGTATATTCTCTTCGCTGGATAGTAGAAATGGTAGGCGCGTAGGTTGAAGGACGTCCAATACCGAGTTCTTCCAGTTTCTTTACCAGACTTGCTTCATCATAACGAGGCGCAGAACGTGAGAAACGTTCCAGAGCGATCATTTCTACAAGGGAAAGCTCCTGCCCAATTGTAAGTGGAGGCAAAACTCCTTTAGCGGCTTCGTCTTCTTCTTCCTCATCATCGTCGTTTGCAGCGAGGTACAGTTTGAGGAACCCGTCAAATTTAATCACCTCTCCGGTAGCTTTAAATATGCTGTCATTGGTTGAAACACCAATATCTACGGTAGTTTTTTCCAATTGAGCATCAGCCATTTGTGAGGCAAGGGTGCGTTTCCAGATGAGGTCGTACAGCCTTTGCTCATTGCGACCCAGGTCGCTGATACTATCCACCGACAAATCTGTGGGCCTGATGGCTTCGTGAGCTTCCTGTGCACTTGTATTTTTATTTTTAAACCTTCTCAGCTGATGATATTCGTCGCCGTATTTTTCTCCGATGACATTGGCAGCTTGTTCCAGGGCAGTATCAGACAGAAAGACACTATCAGTCCTCATATAGGTGATTTTCCCTTCTTCATACAAAGCCTGGGCGACACGCATGGTCTGGGCTACTGAAAAGCTTAGTTTGCGGCTGGCTTCTCTCTGAAGAGTGGAAGTAATAAACGGAGGAGCCGGCGACTTTTTCCCAGGTTTGGTTTGAAGATCCTGAATGGTATACGTTCCTCCCACACAGGATTCCAAAAATACCATTGCTTCATCTTTGGAATCAAACCTTTTGGGTAAATCTGCTTTTAACTGGGCTTTCCCATCAACGAGAAACTCCGCTGTTACTTTAAAAGAAGATTCAGGTGTAAACCCAATGATTTCTCTTTCCCGCTCAACAATGAGCCTTACAGCTACCGACTGAACCCTTCCAGCCGACAGACCGGTGCGGATCTTTTTCCACAAAACAGGAGAAAGCCGGAATCCTAGCAGCCGGTCAAGAATGCGTCTTGCCTGTTGGGCATTTACCAGATCCAGATTAATAAAGCGTGGATTTTGGATAGCTTTATTGATTGCCGGCTTGGTAATTTCATTAAAAACGATGCGATAGGTCGAGCTGAGATCCAGTCCAAGAACATTAGCCAGGTGCCAGGAGATCGCCTCACCTTCACGGTCTTCATCCGTAGCAAGCCAGACAGTGTCGTGGTCTTTGATGAGTTGTTTTAATTCTTTTATGACAGATTTCTTGTCAGAAATAACCTCATATTTGGGTTCAAAACCATTCTCGATATCGATGGCTTTGTCGTCCTTGGGCAGATCCCTTACATGGCCATAGCTCGCCTTGACGGTAAAGTCTTTACCGAGGTATTTTTCAATGGTTTTTGCTTTGGCAGGTGACTCGACTATTAATAGATTTTTAGGCATATTTACGTGGCCTCGTGAATTTTTAAGGTTGCAATATTAAGAATATATTGTAAAAGTGTATGGTTTATCTAGGAACTTTTCAGAATTCTATATTGTTTTACATACTTAGAATGAAGGATTCCTATTAATATTATTTTCTGTGGACAAGCCCAAAATTATTGTACAAAGAGCCGATACTGACGAATTGTACAACCATGTTTTTTCCATCCGAACCACCGTTTTTGTCGAAGAAGAATCCGTCGATCAGGATGATGAATACGATGGATTTGACTTCCTTTCCAATCATTATCTGGCAACTTACGACGGAATTCCGGTAGGTGCTGCAAGATGGCGGTCCATTCCCTCATCTGGAAAAATCAGACTGGAAAGGTTCGCAGTATTGTCTCCTTATCGTGGAAAAGGAGTCGGAAGAGCCTTATTGGAAAAAGTCATGGAGGATGTTCCCCGTGGTCGGGAAATTTTTGTCCATTCCCAAATTCACAACCTGGGGTATTATTCAAAATTTGGATTTGAACCCGTGGGAGAGGAATTTGAGGAAGCCGGGATTATACACAAGAAAATGATCTTCAATGAACGTTTCGACCATTAAGGACGAATTACCCACCCGAAAGGTTGTCCTTTGGAAAAGGTACCAGTGAGCACGAGTGGTAACATACCAACAAAGAACGGGCCATTCAGAACTTGTGCATTTTATTAAAAAACCTTTCCTCTGAGAAAAAATATCCAATATAAATAATAACTTCTCGTTACCATTGTGCTTAAAATTAGACAAATATGAAAGTTAACGAAATCCTAAACGAAGCCAAAGAGCTCAGACAGCTAATGGCTAAAGCTTCAGAAATTGCCCAAAGACTTCATGAGAAGTTGCCGGAAATGGAAGAGCCTGCCATTAGTGCACAGTGCAGTGTTATCAGAGCTTTTCTCTTGCAAACGGAAAGGCAGGAAGAAATGCTGGCTGAGATGCTGAGAGCAAAAGAAGTTTTATAAAAACGTTTTACTGATCCCCCTTTTTTCTCTTGATTCCTTATTTTACCTGATGTTGTGCCTTCTCTCCCTGGGAAGATATCAGGTAGCCTATTCAATTAATATTCTCACTAAATTATTTCTTGCCTTTTATTTGATATCCGATTGAAGAACAACGATATTCGATTTGCGAAGTAGCTGATTTTGATGTAAACTCATGGAAGTCATAAATGTATCAGTTCACCTCCGAATCTAATTTTTGTCTTCTTGAGCACACTCACCATCTATAAATCCTCCGCCGGAAGCGGAAAAACCTATACCCTGGTATTAGAATACCTGAAATTAGTCATTATTGACCCCAGGTCATTCAAAAATGTTCTGGCGGTAACTTTTACCAATAAGGCCACTGACGAAATGAAAGCGCGGATTATTACCACACTTTCTATGTTGGCCACTTCTCCACAGGAAGTGTTGGAAAATGATTCTGTTTATCAGCAGCTACATGCGCATCTCATCAGTAAAAATCGAGGAAATCTCTCTGTTTCCCGTCAGGCGCGGAAAGTCCTGGAACAGATTCTCAATGATTACTCAAATTTTTCAGTTAGCACCATTGAAAGCTTTTTTCAAAAGATTGTCAGGGCTTTTGCCAGAGAATTAAATATTCCTCTGGGGTATGATGTGGAGATGAAACAGGGAATAGTTCTCGAGCAGGTCGTAACGAATGTATTGATGG
>JAGQVA010000623.1 GCA_020438265.1 Bacteroidota bacterium | reverse complement strand
ATTGGAAATCCGCATTGGAAACCTGATTGAGCAGCGCAAGCGACTTCGGGAAAGATTTACCTCTGCGACCATTATTCGTCCAAATGAGGTAAGCGCTGTTTCCATAGACCAGGAATTTCTCAAAAAAGTATTGGACTGTATTGAAGAAAATCTCACCAATGAGCAGTTTGGCCTGGAAATGCTGGCAGAGGAAGTAGGCATGAGCGTAAGCAATCTCAACCGAAAGCTCAGCGCTTTGGTAGACCAGACCGCAGGTAAACTGATCCGCTCGATGCGCCTGCAAAGGGCTGCCGATCTTCTCAAGCAGAATGCTGCTTCCATTTCTGAAATAGCCTATGATATGGGCTTTAATAGCCACACTGCGTTTACCCGCAGTTTTAAACAACAGTTTGGCGTTTCTCCTACGGAATATGTGAATGGGTAAGATGCCTTTGCTGTTTATGGAATAGGTGTTGCTGGGGTATTGGGCTGCGGTTTAGAATAGGAATACTTTCAATGAATTCGCTTCAAAAAACTGTTTCCATCACCTTTAACCCTACTCTAATTTTAAATAATTGCTTATCTTAGAGGTATAGATGATACCTTAATGCGTACAACATTAAGGTATAATAAATTAGGTTATGGCTTCAATAGAAATAAAAACAACAGTTAGTTTTCAGGATTTGCTCAAAGGGGTAGAACAATTGGAACTCAATGAGCTTGAAGACTTTTTGGGGAAAGTCTTAAAGTTGAGAGCAAAAAAACTAGCTCCAAGCCTACCAGCTAAAGAAGCTCAATTGCTTGAAATAATTAATAAAGCGATTCCTGCGTCACTTTCAGATCAGTTTATAGAACTTGATAAAAAAAGAAATGCTGAAACCTTAACCCATAAGGAGCATGAAGAACTGATAGAAATTGTGAAGAAAATCGAATCGTTGAATGCTGAACGTATGGAAGCTTTGGCAGAATTAGCTAATATCCGTCAGGTTTCTCTCAAAGATCTGATGAAACAACTCGATATCCCTTCGATTGGATAAAATGGCTAAGAAAAAAATCACTCAAAAAGTTAGGGAACAAGTAAAACAGCGAGCAAAAGGATATTGTGAATATTGCTTTTATCCAGAAGCTTATGCAAATCAATTTTATTCAATAGAACACATTATTCCTTTAAGTAAAAACGGAACAGATAATCTTGATAATCTGGCCTATGCCTGCCAATGTTGTAATGGTCATAAGTATAATAAAACTCATGCTATTGATGCAATCAGTGGAAAGAAGGTGGCTATTTTTCATCCAAGGAAAGACAATTGGGAAAAACATTTTTGTTGGAGTGATGACTATTTGAGAATAGAGGGTTTATCTGCTACCGGGCGGGTAACTGTTGAGTTACTGGATTTGAATAGAGATAGCTTGATCAGACTTAGGACTGTTTTATTTGCTTTTGGGGAGCATCCTCCGAAGAGGTGATAAAATAATATGATAAATAAAAAAAAGAAATCCTTCGCATAAGCCTTGGGCTTCTTTCAATTCTATTGTATCATAACATAAAGGGTTTCTTTAAATTCAGGAGTGAATTGGGGTAATTGAAATCGAGCTTGTACTTCCCTTCGTAAAATTTGATGCAAGTGTTGTATCACTTGTGCCTGATTCAGGATTTGGCTGGAAGTATAATGAATAGGAATCTGAACTACCCAGAAATGGTATAAAAGCATAAACATTATCGAGGTTAGCAAGATCAGATGGGTTAATGACTGGTTGGATCATAGAATGATTGGTTTTCCAATCAGCTGACCAGATATTTATATAAGTTTCAAACTCGGTTCCCGATGCACCTGAAATTTTCAAAAAAGTTCCTACAATATCCACTATGATACAGGGAGCTGGACAACCAGCATTCCTAAAACGGAGCTTGTCGAAGGCCAATATACCATATTGAAAGAAAACGTGGATAATGGCTGGGGGGTAAATTCTGATTTGGTAGTTGGGTCATTAGCATTAACTAGTGAAGATGGCACCGTTCATACCATTGATAACTATGTATTTTTCGCTACTAAACCAGCTCCTTCTTCAACTAAAACTGCTTCAATTATGGGAGCATTCCCCAGTTATAGCCCCCAAAACGGGTTTACTCCCATTCCATTTAAAATTGCACAAAAGTTTCAAGATGAAAACTCTAAAGGGGATATCAATTTGGGCTATGGGAGCCTGGTGTATAATGGAAAGGTTTATCTCGTTATGGGATTAAGCTCTCAAGAGTTGAACCGATTGAAATTTAGAACAGATATTCCCAATTGGAGAACAGGTTCCGTTCCAGATCCAAACAACCTTCCAACCCTGTTTAAAAATGCTGGTTTACCAGCGCCTGCCATGCCAACAAAAATAGATTTCTGCCCGGAAGTAACACCAGGATTCAAGATCAAAATCGGGTTTAATGATCCATCGTTACCTGCAATTGAAACGTCCGATAAATTAATGTCAACCATTGATACAGGAGCCCCATTCTTAACTTTAAAATTAGGAAAAAATTTTTTGAAAATGTCCGATTTGTAGAAAAACTTTAGATCTATTTCTTATTTATTTGATAAATGAAATCAGGAAATAAAGTGTTAAACTATTTTGTCTGGATTATTCAATTTCCCTTTTGCACCTTAGCTATAATTGGGCGAATTGATTCTGGCTAGTCAGTTTTTAGATCTATGTTTAATCAAGATCCCTTGCTGTTATTTCGACCCCGAGAAACCTTCATTTCTCCTTATTTGTTTACTATGATTCCCAAATTATTTCCATTTAATTAAAAAATCCTATCTAAACACCCTCAGGAGACCCTTTTGACGAAAATTGTAAAGCAATTGACGAAAATTGTAAAGGGATTTCTCTGCTCGGCCACGAGCTTTGTATTGTTGGAAGAAACCAACAATAAATGAAACCCAGGCTGAGTGATGTATTCAACCTGATATTATTAACACATTTAATATGACCCATTATGAAAAAATTGAATTTCCCTATTCTTCAATCCTTTGCTTTTTTATTAGCCTTTATTTTTGCCGGTGCGACCCAGGCCCAGCCCTCTTGTACTGCCCTTAATTTTGGAGGAGGCCCCGACCGGGTCAACCTCGGAGACCTGGGAACAGTAAATGACTGGACGATTGAAACATGGTTTAAACCCAACGGAGAAAACAACTATGAAAATCTTTTCGCTTCAGATGACAATGCTGGTAATAATTGTATTCGTCTGGAAATAAGTCAAAATTGGGGAGGAGGGCACTTATATTTTATCATTGGAAATGGTGCCTATAACATATTTACTTTTATCCCCCTTTCTGGAGCGCTTTCCAATACGTGGCAGCATTTGGCGGTTGTAGGAGATAAAACGAATAACCAAATCACCCTTTACTTAAATGGGGCTAAAGTACTTGAGGGGCCAGTCGGTAATACTGCCTATTGGCCTGGTTCCTTCCCTGACTTTGTGATTGGTCGTGGTTTTAGTCTGGGTGCAGACCGGGATTTCACAGGAAGCCTGGATGAGTTCAGAATATGGAACACCGTCCGGAGTGAGACTGAAATCAACCAAAGCAAAGATATTGAACTGACAGGAAGTGAAATGGGACTGTTGGCTTACTACCAGTTTAACGACGGTACCCCTGAAGGCGACAACACGAGTTTGACTCATGTGATTCCTACCGGAGTTGGACCAAACGGAATTTTGAATGACTTTGCCTTCACTGGCAGCACCAGCAATTTTATTGGCACAGGAGTCAGCTGTATTGTTGATACAGACGGTGATGGTATTGCGGATGATGTAGACAACTGTATCAATGAGGCAAATGCCGATCAGGCCGACGCTGATGGTGATGGAGACGGAGACGCATGTGATGTATGTCCTAATGATGCTGACAATGATATTGATGGAGATGGAATCTGTGGTGATGTGGACATTTGTCCAAGTGAATTCAACCCTGCACAAACAGATACCGATAGCGATGGATTG
>JAGQVA010000622.1 GCA_020438265.1 Bacteroidota bacterium | reverse complement strand
CGGAGGTGCAGGTACTGAGCGTACAATTTCAGAAAATCGCCAGGCTTTTGAGCGTTGGAAAATTGTCCCGCGCATGTTGCGCGATGTATCCCAACGTGATACTTCTGTTGAAATTTTGGGGCAAACCATCCCCTACCCTCTTTTGTTGTCGCCTGTAGGCGTTTTGGAAATGGTTCATCCAAAAGCTGATATCGCTGTAGCAAAAGCAGCAGCCGAAACGGGTATTCCTTATATATTTTCCAATCAGGCCTCCCGCTCAATGGAAGATTGTGCTTCTGTCATGGGTGATAGTCCCCACTGGTTTCAACTTTACTGGTCCAAATCAGATGAACTGGTAACCTCTTTTGTGCAAAGAGCTGAAGCATGTGGAAGTAAAGCAATTGTTGTTACCCTGGACACTACCCTTCTGGGTTGGCGAATGCAGGATCTTGACCTTGCCTATCTTCCTTTCCTGCGTGGAAAGGGAATCGCTCAATATATCTCCGACCCGGTTTTTAATCAGTTAATTGAAGAGCCTCCTGTGGGCCCGCCCCCGGAAAGAAAAATTACGCTTTCGTCTATTTCCATGCTTTTGGAACTGGTACGGTCTTATCCGGGGAGTTTTTTTAAGAACCTTCGCAGTGGAAAACCGCTCGCATCTGTAAGGAAATTCATTGAGATTTATTCACGCCCCTCTCTTACCTGGGAAAATTTATCTTTTTTACGGGGAATAACTCAGCTTCCCATTCTATTAAAGGGGATTCTTCATCCGGATGATGCACGTAAAGCGCTGGACATGGGTATGGATGGGCTGATTGTTTCCAATCATGGAGGCCGTCAGGTAGATGGAGCAATCAGTAGTTTTGGAGCATTACCAGCAATCGCGGAAGCCGTAAATGGAAAAGTTCCGGTATTGTTGGATAGTGGAGTCAGAAGCGGGGCTGATATATTTAAAGCCATTGCTTTAGGTGCAAATTCCGTATGTATAGGTAGACCCTATGTTTACGGGCTTACCCTGGCCGGTCAACAAGGTGTAAAAGAAGTTATTAATAATATTACCGCTGATTTCGAGTTAACAATGGGGTTGGCGGGATGTAAAAACATCAGCGAGATTCACAAGGATCTTCTGGTGCGAATATAAAATCAAATGATATGAAAAAGTCATCATTATCCATAATTAGTTTATGCCTCATTCTTTGGGGAATAAGCTTCATTACTTCAGGATGTGATTCCAATCAGGCATCTGCAACTGAAGAAACAACCACTGTTGATGAAAATGAAGAAACCGCAAATTCTACCCTGATAGAAAGAAATGATACCACTCAGGGTATGCGAAGCCGTGGCCTGGATATGAGTACAGCACGTGTAGCCGGTTTTTCTTTCCAGACTTCCTTCCCATACTTATATGATATAGTAAAAGACGATAGCTACCTTCTTTCTGATATGGAGAATTATGCAGAAAAAATTATGGTTCCCGGTCAAATTAATACTGAAAAAGAATTCTTTGATTTACTGGTTGAGCGGGACAGCACCATTATCCCTCATCTGGAATCGCCTGTTATTAATTACCTGGACAATGCCTATGATTCTGATGAAGGCGCATTTAATAAAGTCCTGGCAGAATTGAAGAAACTGGGAATGTCTATCAATATGGCAGAAGGAATGGTTACGGGGCTTTCTGCTGGTCCGGTATTGCCAAATAAAATCAGAGAAATTAATTCTCCCAACCTCAATGCTTTTATCGCTTTCCAAAATGCGAACGCAGAATCTATGTCAGGAGAATATCCCTTTGCCAATATGGAACCTTATGAGACGATGGTGCTTTCGGGAGAAGTTCTGATGAAAAATCAGCCCAATCCTTATTTCAAACTGATTGAAAAACGCTTTTATGAAGCGCTCGAAAGTCTGACAGATATTCATCTGGTTTCAGAGCCCAGTGCCCGTCAGGATGGTTCAGGAACACCAACTGTAGGAGGGACCAACACATCTGCCTATCCTTATATGGCGGAAATTGAAACCTTAAGGGAATTTTCCAAAAAACATCCCGAGTCCAGGTATAGTGAAGCCATTGCCAAACTTTCAGAAAATATGTCTGAAATTAGCAGCAAACCGGAAAATATTTATATCATTATCACCGAATGGGTAGACGAGTTAGTCCAGGCACGCAGAACTGTTGCCAAACATTTGGCTGAGGGGGAAGATATTCCTCATTATCTCAAAATCAAGAGAGGCGATGGGAAAGAATATTACGCCATTGCTTATCGGTTTTATGATGATGGTGATAAAGCCGCAGCAGCTTTAGAAAAAATCAGGAAAAACGTTCCAAATGCCCGCATGATTTTTGTCAGTGTAAAAGGCGATGAACTCTACCAGTTAGGACCAAGTAATTAATATGCAGAGACGAATCATTCTGACCGGAAGTAACGGGCTTTTAGGACAAAAAATAGTCAACCTCCTTGCAGACAGAGTAAACACCCAGCTGATAGCTACCGGGCGAGGGATCAATCGCCATCCTATACGTGAAGGATATTTGTATCAGAATCTGGATCTTAATGATGAAGAGGGGTGGGCAACATTATTTGAAACATTTCAACCTACCGAACTGATTCATACTGCTGCCATTACGCAGGTCGATCAGTGTGAAGTGGATCGGGATATATGCGATGCCATTAACGTCAAAGCAGTAGAAACTCTGGCAAAGTTTTGTAAAAAACATAATACAAGACTGATTCATATTTCCACTGACTTTGTTTTTGATGGAGAAAACGGTCCCTATAAAGAAATTGATCCTCCTAATCCTTTGAGTTATTATGGACATTCCAAACTCAAAGCAGAAAATGAAATTATCCAATCAGGTGTGGATTATGCCATTCTTCGCACGATGCTTCTTTATGGAGTTACTCCCGGGATGTCACGTTCCAACCTGGTTTTGTGGGTCCGCAAATCTTTGATGGAAGGAACCCCTATTAAGGTAGTGGGAGATCAGTTTCGGTGCCCTACCCTGGCCGAAGATCTGGCTCGGGCGACCGTATCTGCCATTACGAGTGACGCCAAAGGCCTCTTTCACGTTTCCGGAGCGGAAATGATGTCGATTATCGATATTGCTTATACAGTTGCTGACTTCTGGAAACTGGATCGATCCCTGATTAGTGAGACAGATAGCCTTTCGCTCAATCAAAAGGCGAAAAGACCACCCAAAACCGGATTTGTCATCCTTAAAGCCCAGACGGAATTAAACTACAGGCCCCACTCTCTTGAGCAGGGCCTGGCATTAGTAAATCGTCAATTAAAAGAAGGTTGGGGATAATTTATTTTTTGGTCTTTAATCTCGCACAACTGTCTTTGTACAGATGGTCTCCAATAATCATCAAAACGGTTTCTTTTTTGCTGTTTGAAACGCCAATTTCGACTTCCTCATCTTCCTCATAGGCAATGACTTTACCAGTCTTTAGCCTCTTGTAGATTTGGTCTTTTACCTTAATGACCTGATCTCCCTCAGCAGTTCTGAATTCAAAATTGTCAAACTTGGTCGAATAACTTCTTCCACTTGGTACCGTCGTTTTGGCAACTACTTCTCCATCATCTTCTTCAGAAATAAACAGTTCGCACAGACAAGTCCCTTTAAGTTTTTCATCTTCCACCTGCATAATGGTGTAATGAGCGATAAGCCAGATACCTCCTTTTTTCTCCAGGGCCATCGTCACAATTTCATTTCCTTTTACCCAAATCCCGTCCGGAACTTTGGTTTCATACTCAACCCGGTATACCAAAGTCGAAAGATTACCAAAGATTTTTATATCGGTCAGGTCCTTAATATTATAAACAAGTTCAATTCCTGGTGATCGCAAGATATTATCCAGATAAAGCTCAAAGCCTTTTAAATCACCATTTTGAACACGTGATTTACCTGAAATATTAAAAACGAATATATTGGAAGTAGCGTCTTTGTTAAAAAACCTCAAAACATTTTGTTTATTTTTAGTTTGAGGA
>JAGQVA010000621.1 GCA_020438265.1 Bacteroidota bacterium | reverse complement strand
TTCCCATAGTAAAATCGCATATCATAAGCGCTTATTCTGGCACTTATAAACCAAATGGTTACACTCATTAAAATGAAAAACAATAGAAATTTTATGCTTCTTTTCATTTAGCTCAGAACTAAAGTCTAACTCGTTATTAATCAAGCAGTAAGATTTCCCATTATTTAAACGAGTTATGAATTCCCCCGCTCCCAAACCTCACTCTCCCAGGTCTCCACATTCCGCTCTTCTTTGGAAAAGCCAATACCCATGAGAAAAACCGTCTTAGGAGAATTGGCATAAGCAGCTGCATATTTCCTGTTTTTTATCTGCTTAATGGCATCCTTGGCAGGTTTATCCAGTTTAAACTCCATCAAATAGATAAAATCATCGGATTCTACCATTAAATCGAGACGACCTTTATGACTGGTTATTTCACTTTTTACCGACATTCCCATGAAAGAAGTGATCAGGTAAACGATGGTATGAAAATATCCTTCCCAGACTTCAAATTCACTTTGGTTCTTTTTCTTTTTAGGAAGAAGATGGTAGGAAATATCTGAAAGCAAAACGGTGAGATTTTTCACAAACAATTCCGGTTTTCCTTCTTCCAACCCTCTTTCCATCTTGATTAATGCATTGCTAACCTGAGAAGGCTTTTTAAAAGTAAAAGCTTCCACGAGATTATGCATCATGGCATTCTTTACTTCCAGATTGGGATAGTCAAGGAAATAGCGGGTTTTATACACTCCCTGCTGAACTCTTTTAATTGTTAAATAGCCTGTCTGAAATAACAGTCCTGTCATATCGAGTTCTTCCAGTGAAAATTTATCGAAAAAAGTGCTGGCCACTTCTTCTTCCTCAAAGTCTTCCGGAGCAATCCCTCGGTCCCGAATTGTCTTTACAAGAAAGGTAGGGGTACCCGTAGCAAACCAGAAATTGGCGAAACGCCTCTCGTTCAAGAAATTTAAAAGCGAAAATGGATTATAGAGTTTGGTTTCGCCATCGTAAGAATAGCCATTATACCAGGTTTTAATAGCAACCAGTAATTCTTTTTCAGGAAGGTTGAACGCCTGAGCAGCCAGTTGAATATGTTCCTGAAAATTGGTTTCCATCTCTTGTTGCGTAATCCCTAATAAGTCATGAGAAAGGGGTGAAACGGTCAAATCTGTTAGATTATTCAAATCTGAAAACAAGCTTACCTTACTAAACTTTGAAACTCCGGTGATAAATAAAAACCGCAGATGTCCTGCCGTTTCCAGATCTTTCAGAGGAGAGAAAAAATCTCTCAATATTCCCTGGTTGATTTTGGCCTTATCATACTCGGTTAAAAAGTCAACAATTGGTTTATCATATTCATCAATGAGAATGACTACGGGTTTTTCTTTTTCGGAGATTCCCGCAACTAAAGTCTTAAAAGCCGTCGATAGAGAAATGGGATCAATTTCTACATCATATTGAGTGGCATATTTCTGAATCTGACGAAGTAGCTCTGACTCAAGGATTTCAACCTGGTACCCATAAGCTGCAAAATTAAACTGTAAAACAGGATATTCCTCAAAGGAATAATCCGTTTCCTTTCCAATGTATAAATCTTTAAAAAGCTCCTTTTTCCCTGAAAACAGGTGCTTGAAGGTAGAAATCAAGAGAGACTTACCGAATCGCCTTGGGCGAGAAAGAAAATACAAATCACCATGCTTTAGCAAATTATGCACCTGCCTGGTTTTATCTACATAGTGTAAATCCCGCTTAATGATATCCTCAAAATTTTGTTTACCTATTGGAAAGTATCTCATAAAACAAAGATAATCATAAGATTTTTTGATTGCGACAAAAAAACTGCAAAGGTGTTTAATAAGTACCCAAAGCTTTGTTATCTCCCTGACTTTCTCGTTCTTCGCGCTTAAAAGCGCAAAATGGAAGTTTTTTCCCTCAATCAAAGATGGATTAGTGAAGGAGAACCCGAACTCGGAGTAGGAATTGTAACAGAAACCGCCAGGGGAAGAGTACAAATCCTTTTCCCCATTTCTGGTGAAACGCGGTTGTATTCTATGGAAAATGCACCGCTGCGAAGGGTGCTTTTTAAGCCTGGTGATACCATTATTGATACCCAGAATCGTCCGTTATTGGTGGAAAAAGTGCGAGAGGAGAACCATTTGATGATATATTACGGTGAGGGAAGATCTGTGTCTGAGGCGGATCTGGGGAATGTTTCGGTCAAACAAAATGCAGAAGACCGGCTTTTGACGGGCGATGTGGATACACCTGAATTATTTGCTTTACGCAGGCAAACATTAAATAATGACCTCCACAGAAGAATCTCTCCTGTCAATGGATTTGTAGGAGGAAGCATAGACCTGATTCCCCATCAGCTTTATATTGCCCATGAAGTCAGTTCACGGTATGCACCAAGAGTGTTGCTTTCAGATGAAGTCGGACTGGGTAAAACGATTGAGGCTTGTCTGATTCTGCATCGCTTACTATTAAGTGGACGAATTTCCAGGGTACTGATTCTCGTCCCGGAAACACTCATACACCAGTGGTTTGTGGAGCTGTTGCGCAGATTCAATTTGTGGTTTCAAATTTTTGATGAAGATCATTGTTTGGCGGTAGAAGAAGGGGCACCAGAAGGCAACCCTTTTTTAGACGGTCAGTTAATCATTTGTAGTACGAACTTTTTAGCAGGGTCAGAACTGAGGGCCAGTCAGGCGCTATCCGCTGAATGGGATATGCTTATCGTAGATGAAGCTCATCATCTGAAGTGGTCTGTGGAAGAAGCCAGTCTGGAGTACCTGATTGTAGAACTTCTCAGTAAAGTCGCTAAAGGTCTTCTTCTTTTGACTGCTACCCCCGAACAACTCGGTCTGGAAAGTCACTTTGCCAGACTTCGCCTTCTTGACCCCGACCGATATACTGATTTTGATTCTTTCAAAAACGAGTCCTCCGACCAGAAAAAAATTGCTGATCTTGTTGAACTTTTATCTCAGGGAAAATCTTTACCAACAGGCCAACAGAAGCTTTTGGAAGCACTTTTGGGAAAAGAAAGGTTGAATGCATTGGCTCAAAACAAAGGAACAACGTCCAACCAAATCATCGAAGATTTGCTGGATCAACACGGGCCTGGCCGCGTGATTTTCCGAAACACCCGTTCCACCATGAGCGGTTTTCCCAAACGAATCCCTCATTTGATTCCACTCAAACCTAAGAATGAACATGACCTATGGTTTAAGCGTGTATCCAAAGAATTCTCAACAGATATCGGGGTCTCCTCACCTACCTCAATCAGCCCGGAGTTTTGGTTTGAAGAAGACCCACGAGTTGAATGGCTCATTCAGTTTATGGAGAAGATTGATCCGGAAAAAGTATTGCTCATTTGTCGTAGCAAAGAGAAAGTGCTGGCACTGGAAGAAACTTTGCGCACAAGAGCGTTTTTCAAAGTGGGCATTTTTCACGAAGATCTTACAATTATTCAAAGAGATCGAAACGCAGCATGGTTTTCCGAGCAAGACGGAGCGCGATTATTGGTCTGTTCTGAAATCGGTAGCGAGGGCCGAAATTTTCAGTTTGCCCATCACCTTGTCTTATTCGACTTGCCTTTTCACCCGGAATTATTGGAACAACGCATTGGACGTCTGGACAGAATCGGTCAAACAGAAGATATCAAAATCCATGTTCCCTATATCGTTGACAGTCCGCAGGAGGTGCTCGTCAGGTGGTACCATGAAGGACTAAACGCCTTTGAAAAAAACCTTGAAGGGGGAAACAAACTCATTAGTGAATTTGGAGAACAATTACTGGAAGTCTCTTTATCGGCTTCATCGCCCAACCATACGGAGGAACTTAAATCATTGATTACCAACACTGCCACTTTTCAGAAAGAACTCAGAACCATTCTCGCTGATGGCCGGGACCGCCTGCTGGAAATGAATTCCTTTCGCCCGGAAGTCGCCAATAAGCTTGTAGAACAGATCAAAAAAGAAGATCGCGACAA
>JAGQVA010000620.1 GCA_020438265.1 Bacteroidota bacterium | reverse complement strand
CGATCAGTCAGGAAGTACCTAAGGTTCTGATTGGTGATCCGCTCAGACTTAAGCAAATGATCTTTAATCTGGTGAGTAATGCGCTAAAATTTACAGAAGAAGGACACGTCGCCGTTCATTGCAAACTCGTTTCAAGAAAAGAAGAATCTGCTTTACTGGCTTTCCAGGTAAAAGATACAGGAATAGGGATTCCTGAAGATCGCCTTAAAACCATTTTTGATGAGTTTGTCCAGGCTGATAGCAGTACCACCCGCAAATACGGAGGAACGGGGCTGGGGCTGTCTATCACAAAAAAACTGGCAGAAATGCATGGAGGGTATGTAGATATGAAAAGTGAAGTAGGAAAAGGAACCGAAATCACTTTATATATTCCATACACACCAGGCTCAGATAAAGACCTGGAAATCATGGCACCTGAAAGGGAAATCACCTTTGATCTGCTAAAAGGAAAACGCGCGCTGGTTGCTGACGATGAGCCCTATAACCGAATGCTTATCGAAACAATCATGGAAAGATGGGGAGTGGAAATATTTGTTGCAGAGAATGGAAGAAAAGCACTTGATTTTATTGAGGAAGGCAATCAGTTTGATTTTATTTTGATGGATTTACAAATGCCCGAGGTGGACGGATTTGAAGCTGTAAGGCAAATCAGAGAAGTGCATAACCTTAATCTACCGATTCTTGCCTTGACCGCAACTGCGACAGAACAGGAAATAACCAAAACCCTGGAGATCGGCATGAATGGGCATTTGCTGAAACCTTTTAAGGAAAGGGAATTATATGCTTTATTATTAAACCTGTTGAATGTGGAAAATAAACAGGATATTGAGACCGAAATAAAAGAACTCGAAGAAGCTCTTTCCCCTGAAAACGACGATTTGATTACCGAAGAAGAAGAAAACATGGCAACTTATAATTTTGACGAGCTTTATCGTCTGGCGAATAAAAACAAGGATTTTATGATCAATATGCTCAATATCTTTGTAAATAATACCCATAAAAATCTTAGTGCAATGGTTGCCGGGATGGAAAAAGAGGATTGGGATGAAGTCAGTATGCGTGCACATAAAATCATTCCTCCCAGCAGACACCTGGGATTGGGAATGATTGTTAACCAGCTGAAATCTATCGAACTGGATGCAATGAATAAAACCAATATAGAAAACCTTCCTGCAGCGGTAAAAAAAGTGGCTTCAGAGATTGAGGAAACTATCGAATCTATTCAAAAGGATATAAAAAACATGTCTTAAAGCTCTCATTATGATTATGATCAAATATATAATTACCCTTTTTTCCGTTTCATTTATTTTGCCATTTTTCGCCTGTATAGGTCCGGCAGGAGAGATGGATTCTGACAATGAATACGCTGGTTACAGGCCCGTAATCGCCTATGAAGGAATGGAATTTACACGTCCGGTTGATTTTCAATATTCAGGTGGGACGAATGGACATATTTTCATCGTTGAGCAAAGAGGCAAAATTTACGTCCTTAATAATCAAAAAAAGACCCTCTTCCTGGATATCGAAGACCAGGTTGATAATCGGGGAAATGAAGAAGGGCTTTTGGGACTGGCTTTTCACCCAAACTATGCAAATAATGGCTACTTCTATGTGAATTATACTGCCAATAACCCTGACCGTACTGTCATTGCACGTTTTTCCGTTGATCCTTCTTCTCCGCTTAAAACTAAACCCAACAGCAAAAAAGTTTTGCTTGAATTTTCTCAGCCTTATTCCAATCATAATGGAGGTTCTATCGTTTTTGGTCCTGATGGTTATCTCTATATTGGTGTGGGAGATGGGGGAAGTGGAGGCGACCCGCAAGGAAACGGCCAAAATGTAAAAACCTTGCTGGGATCTATTCTTCGAATTGATGTGAACAAAAATTCTGTAAATAATGCTTACGGAATTCCTGCTGACAATCCTTTTGCCAGTGGGCAAAATGGAGCAAAACCGGAAATCTATGCCTACGGCCTTCGCAATCCATGGAGAATCAATTTTGATTCGGAAACAGGGGATTTATGGGCTGGCGATGTTGGACAAAATGCCTACGAAGAAATCGACATTATCAAAAAAGGAGGGAATTACGGTTGGAAGGTAAGAGAAGGCGAACACTGTTATAGCCCACAATCGGGATGTGAAACACAGGGTTTTGAACCTCCTGTCTGGGAATATGGCAGAGGTCAGGGCCTATCTGTTACGGGAGGGTTTGTCTATCGCGGCACCAAACTTCCCGGCCTGATCGGTAAATACATTTATGCAGATTATCTTAGTGGAAGAGTTTGGGCGCTAGAGCAGAGAACAGGTAAAAAACCGGAAAATACATTATTATTCAAAATTCCCCAGTTACAGGTGGCTTCGTTTGGGGTAGATCAAAATCAGGAGTTGTATATCTGTAGTTTTGATGGGCATATTTATCGGTTGGAGGAGGGATAAAAAAGGACTCTTTGATCATGTAGAATGCTACATGATCAAAGAGTCCAAGAACATTAAGATTTCTGCCTTAAGAAGCCTTCTTAAAAGAATGTTTTAACGATTTAGTTATTACCGGCACACCATCCTCAGAACACTGGCTGGAAAAATGTAAATCCTTTCTGACTTTATACACTTTCTTTCCTTTAGCGATACCATTGATCACCTGGTCGTCAATACACTCATGAAAGGCCCCCGATACTTCATGAAATTTCTTTGAGTTCAAATGAATTTCATCAAACCAGTCATTAAAGTCTTCCCCGGTTCCGCGACAATCAATATGAAATAAATTGGTAAATTTTTCATAACTCGCCAGTTGTATGAGCATCTCATTAAACTCATAAATCATGGTATACATAATCGCATGCTGATCCTCCGGGTCAATGATTCTCTTCCGGGCCAGAGCATCATGAATCCATTTTCCCGTATCCATAAAGCTGTTGATTGCTTTTTGACGAGAAACGAGAAAACCCCGGCGTTTATAGGTTGGAATAACAAAATCATATCCATGCGTTATAAATTTCATGTGTTTATATCTGGGCAATGCCATCAATTCGGATAAGAGCAGGAAAAACTGACTCATGGTCAAATTGAGGAAGTTGTAAAAATTGTCGTTCAAAAAAGAAAGTCCTCTTTTATACTTCTCTACATCAAGGCTTTGGGGAGTATGGGCCCCCAACCTCACTTGTAATAACTCTCTGACTCTTTCATCGGGATTGTCCATATCAATCCTCGCCTCAGGGCGATTGACCATTTGTGCTAAACGATAATCCCCCAGCATATCATTTCCACCACCACTCAGCATAAATACATCAGCTGACATGCGGTCAAGTTCTTCGATATATTCCCCGGTTTTGACAATATTACTCAACCAGTCTCCACCGCTGGCAATGCTGTAAACAGCGTAGTTTTTTCTTTTAGACAGACAATCGATAATGTCCTTGACAGAATCCCCCAGAGGTCTTACCGCAGGAAACTGAAACCAGGAGTCTCCCTCCGCCATGATGATTACGCTATCTTCCCTGGCATGAAACTTAGGATTTCTGATTTTTTTGTTAAAGGCTTTTTTTCGCTTCTTATTGTCTCTCCGATTGGATTTGCCCAAAATTCCTTCCTCAGCACCGGAGTTATTCATAACTGTAGGCTCATTGGAATCAAAAATTCGTTTGATAATTTCTCTTGGGAGCTGAGGGTTTTCCCTGGTATATTCCAACAGCTTTGATAGAATGGCTTCTTCTTTGGGTGAAGAAAGACTTTTCTTATCCTCGTAAAGAAACTCGCCAGACTCGTTTTTAAGAATGCGCTGCTCCAGAATACTATCTGCTTCCGAAGCTAAAGAACTACGCTCATTTAGGTTTATCTGGAAATAATACCATTTTAATCCTTTCACCTTATTCAAAAATAAAGCTTCCAGTTTTTCCTGACTGTTGTGTTTGTTGTTAAAGGTTTCCATTTTTTAAAGTATGAGTTTGGATAAAATATTCTCCTGATGATTCCTTTAACTGAGAAAAGGTTACCC
>JAGQVA010000619.1 GCA_020438265.1 Bacteroidota bacterium | reverse complement strand
TCTTTAACCGGAGCCAGATAGAGGCTCAGCACTTTTGCATCGGCGGATTCGGCAATCCGGCCAATCTCAGAAAGGACATAACTATGACGTGGGATTTCGAGAACCAATATTCCTCCCGGTTCATGAATAGCAAAGAGTCGTCCCAAATAAGATGAAAGGTCGTGAAGCGTAATCACTCCCAGAAAACCATTTTCCTCATCCAATACAGGCAGAATTTCGAGATTGAGGTTACTCAACATCTCGATGGCGTCATAGACGTGGTTACCCTGATAGATATAAGCACTATCCCAACCAGAGTAACGAATTTCGCCGATGGGTACATCCAGATCACGACATTCCATGATGTCGTTTTCAGTAACAATGCCGACGTATTTTCCATCATCGACGATAGGTATTTGGTTAATTTTGAACTCATTCATCCAATCCAGAGCCATACCTGCTGAGTCTGTGGATTTTACCGAAGGAATGCGATCCGATATGAGTTCATTGACAATCATTATGCTAATGCTTGAGTTTGATTTTTAAGAAAAACAGAAAGAATACTATTAAATAATTTGGGTTGTTCCATCATTGCTGCATGCCCACATTTATCGATAAATTTCAATTCGGAATTCCTGATTAATTTTTGAAATTCATAAGCAACCCTTGGCGGGGTGATATTATCGTTTAATCCCCAAATCAGCAACGTAGGAACCTTAATATTCACAATTTCAGTGCGCATATTATGACGCTGGGCAGACCGGGCAATTCGAAGTATCTTCAGCGTCCGGAAGTTGTCACCCACAATATCAAACACTTCATCCACCAACTCTTTAGACGCTGTATCCGGAGAATAAAACGTATAAGCTACTCTTTCCCGAATATATTCATAAGAACCACGTTTGGGGAAACTGCTCCCCATTCCTGACTCAAACAATCCTGAACTACCCGTCAGGATCATTGCGTTGACCAGGTCAGGATTTCTGAGTGTAAAAACCAGAGCAATATGACCTCCGAGTGAATTGCCCAGAAGCGTACAATTATCAATTCCCTTCATCGCTATAAACGCTTCGACATATTCAGTCAACCCCTCCACAGACGGGTCTTTATGTTCTTTATCATAAATAGGCAAAAGGGGGATAATCACCTTATACTCTTCTGAAAACCGATTAAATATGTACTCAAAATTGCTCAAAGCACCAAATAATCCATGTAACAGAATCAGTATCGGTCCTTCGCCCTTTTCTACATATTGAAAGCCTTTTTCCTGGAAAATTGTTGGGTTCATGAGCTAATTTTTCTATAAATAAACGCTGACAAAAATAGGTATTTTATACCTAATTCCCATGAATTACTCGTATTTCCCTCACAAATTCGCACAAATGGTTACTTTTCTAATATAAAGACAATCCACCCGGGCTTATTGCATAAAAAAACAGATTTTTTTGAGTGTCAGAACCGTTTAAGCAACCGGAAATGAGCATTATTCCCTGTGCTATTCACAATTCCTGCCGAGTCTCCCACTTTCATCCATAGGCCAACAGGTAATTTTTTTTCAATTTTTACTTCGAGACGGCAAAGGTAGGAATAACCAGCGGGGTTTTCGCGGGCGTATTTTGGAAGAGGTGCAGGCTGGATTATTCCACGATCCTGTGAGGTTGGGTGGGATAAAAAATCAACAAGAGAATCAGAGGGAGCGGAACAGAATCCGGAGGAGAGAGAGTTAGAATATAGTAAGGGCAGAAAAATCTTATTATCGTTCTTTTCAGTCATACCAGCATTTTGTCCTTTCATTAAAAAAAAGGACAAAGACAAAAAAGAGAAAATGAATAGATTTTTCATTATTAAAAAATTTAGACCTGGAAGGTTTTGAAAACCTTCCAGGTCTGAAAACTACTTCGAAAGCTCTTTAATCATCGCTTTATTCTCATCGATATAGTTCTGATTCTTAGCTGCTTCCGCTTTTTCCAAAGCTACTTTTGCCACTTTTAAGGCATCCGCTTTTTTACCCGCTTTTTTCATAATGCGAGCCTGAGCAGTCAGCATCCAGTAAGGAGCGTTGCCATTCATTTCGATGGCTTTATTTACCCATTCCAGTGCTTTATTGATATCTTTGTCATTGGCATAGTAGTAATTGGCAGCAGCCCAGTATTCATTGCCTGAAGGGCCTCCCATGGCAGCGTCAATAGCAGCCATTACCTTGGCATCAACGTCAGTGGTGATATTCACTCCCACGAGGACTTTATCCCAATAAATCATCAGCGTGGCACTGGCATCTTTCAGATTACCTATTTCCATGGTCATTGTCTCAACACTGAAAGGAAGTTCCTGAGGTTTAACAGTAAAACGAGCAATCTCATTTTCCTTATTATACCCAGCTGTATTTCCACCAAGGCTAAGATCCTTGTAAAGCATCACACTCCATGAGGTTTTACCAGGGATAGTATAGAGGGCATAAGTCCCTGCAGAAACAGCTGTTCCCTCAACTTTTACATCATCGGTAAAAGTAATGGTTGTAGCGCCATTAGCTCCGGTACGCCATACAGCATCATAAGGAACCAGTTCACCAAAAACAGTACGTCCTTTTACACTTGGGCGAGAGTAATCCAGGGTAATTTTTCCAAGGCCAAATTCCTGTTCAATTTTTACCATTGGAGAAGGTCTTGGCGTCTGGATCTGTGCTTTTGCCTGGAAAGCCATAAATCCAAAAAGAAGCGCGATAGTTAGTAGTTTAATACTTTTTCTTTTCATTTTTTCTTGATATTTGAATTCGTTTTTTTTCAAATCAACTTCCAAACTAGCAATTCGCGGGAAAAGCTGCAAATCTGGATTCAAAGTATTTAAACATTTGATTTAGGCATATCTAAAATAGCAATTGAAGGACAAAGAAAAAAGGCCAGTCTGATGACACTCAGACTGGCCCTTTTTCAAAATTTATTTCTTATCTACCCCCACCATCATCTTTCTTTTCATTCTTCTTCGTTTTGGTTTCCTCATTTTTTTCAGGATTGGTGTTAGCTGCGGGATCTTCACGGCTTACAGGGTCGGGTGCCTGATTATACCCGTTGTTTTGTAGTTTATACAAATAATCCTGAAAATCAGCCAATCTCACTTTTTCCTGTTCAATAACCTCTAATTGGGTTCTCCGATCCACCTTATTGGTTTCCATTTCTTCCAGGGTTTTGGCCATAACTTCTTCCAGCTTTACACTATCACTGACCATTTTATCATGGTCTTTGATGGCTTTTTCAATGACTTTATTTTGGTCATCGATTGCCAGTTGCAATTCATAAATCTCCACATCCAGTTGCAGGCCGGTCAACAGTTCTTTTACTGCTACAATTTCATTCGGATTGGTTTCAGAATCGATAAAATTATCATTCCCGGATGAAAGGAATAAAACTGCTCTTGAATGATTTTTATCAGCTTTTCCCGCTTTTTCCACCCGAAAATAGATATCCATTGCACCGCTTGCTCCCAGACGAGCATTTGAGAAATACCGCATACCTTTCATGTTTTTTGATTTTTCTCCGGTAGCTTTCTTCAATTTCTCATCCAGTACAGCCTCTACATTTTTCTCTTGTCCCTGAACCACTATTGACAGGGCATTGGCTGATTCTTTTTTGATAAATTCACGGCTCCCTTCACTTATGTCCTGTGCAGACACCAGGGAAGTTAAGGAGCTTAACATTACGATAAGGAGGAATTGTATTAATTTCATAGTAATCGGGTTAAAGGAATTTTCTCTTTGGATATAAAATGTATTCATCAGGTCACATTTAATTTTAGGGAAATCATTGATGTTACGCAAATCATCGAATGAATTTGTGTGATGTTATTAACCTAAATGACCAGAAAAATGGGGGAGAGTTGCGGGGGATAGACTTTTTTCAAACAGAGATTAACCGAAATTTTCCTACATCGAAGCAATCAACAACTCAATATCCCGATAATTCATACTCATACCAAAGAGGGTGGCAATATTTTTCTTGGTCAGATGCCTGCGGTAGATGT
>JAGQVA010000060.1 GCA_020438265.1 Bacteroidota bacterium | reverse complement strand
AACTCTCTCGCAGCGGTGATGGAAGGACATGAAAGGGCTTTGCCTGTTGATTTGGATAGCTTAAACCAATTCGCTGATTACTGGGAAGTTATTCGTAGTTATTATTATCCTTTTGAAACAGAACTCAAAGCAGGAACCGCAGAAGTCTATCAGCACGAGATCCCTGGAGGGCAATATTCCAATTTATTGCCACAGGCTCGTTCTTTAGGCCTGGAAGATAAATTTGAAACGATCAAGAAAAACTATGCCATCGTCAATCAGATGTTTGGAGATATCGTCAAAGTTACCCCTTCCTCAAAAGTAGTGGGCGATATGGCTATGTTTATGACAGCCAATGATTACACTCGCGAGGATATTATGGCCAAGGGGAATGAAATTGCATTCCCGGATTCAGTCAAAAATCTGTTCAGGGGAGATCTTGGGCAACCTTACGGAGGTTTCCCGGAAGAATTGCAAAAAATGGTCCTTAAAGGGGAAGAACCTTACACTGATCGCCCCAATGCCATGATGGAACCTATCAATATAGAAGCTGAATACATGGCTTTTAAGAAGCAGTTTGATGACTCGCGAATGACTTTCCTTGATTTCCTTTCTTACCAGTTATATCCCAAGGTATTTGAGGAATACTATGAACATTTACAGAATTATGACGAGGTTGCCAAGATTCCTACCCTTTCTTTCTTTTATCCATTGAAGGAAAATGAAGAAATTCTTGTAAGAATTGACCCGGGGAAAAAACTCCTCATCAGGTTTATGTATATGTCTGAAGCGAATGAGGACGGTATGCGTGCTGTATTTTTCAAACTCAATGGTCAGACCCGTTCTGTGGAAATGAGGGATCATAGCGCGCTGGTCGAAAAAATCGAAAACCGCAAAGTATCTTCCGCTGATCACATTGGCAGCCCGCTTCAGGGAAGGCTTATGAAAACATTTGTAGAAGAAGGAGAAACAGTCACGAAAAACCAGCCATTATTTTCAGTAGAAGCCATGAAAATGGAATCGACCATTACCGCTCCCCGCGATGGAGTGGTGAAAGAAGTGGTACTCGTTCCTAAAACCATGGTTGAGCAAAATGATTTGATTGTGATTCTGGGACCAGCTAAGGAGGAATAAAGGCTATTGGCCTTTAGCTTTTGGCCTAACACTAACAGCCAAAAGCTAAAGGCCAATAGCTAACAGCCAATAGCTACATTATTTAAATAGATTGTATCTTTTTGTGGAATTTCCGTTTGGTTATTGTCTTTTAATTAAAACGTGCTTATCACAAAAAAATAACCTCTTTTTCGTAACTTCCGGTATGTTTAAAGACTACTATAAAGTTCTGGGATTAGAGAAACAGGCCTCTGATGTAGAAATCAAGGAGGCTTACCGCAAGCTTGCGCTCGAACTTCATCCGGACAATAACCCGGATAAAGATACTCATGAGCTTTTTGTAGAACTAAATGAAGCTTATCAGACGCTGAGTGATCCCGACAAAAAGAGAAAATACCTCAACCGTTACCTTTCCCGGACGGAACCTCCCAAAACGACCAAGGTTACCAGCTATGAAATGACCCGCCAAAAACGGCGAACCCGCTATGCAAGAGGACGTTATGCGCCACGGGTGCGGTATCGTGGATCGGCGTATTCGGGACCAACTTATAACGACAAAAAGGAAGAAAAAGAAAAGGGAGGAGGTGTTTCTGAAGATATTTTCAGCAATCATTACAAACGCACCATCATTGAACAACATCAAGGCAAAGTCCTGGGATTCACCTATTTTTCCAGGGTTTCGCAGGTATTGATCATTGGTTTGATACTCTTCTGTATAGGGCTGTTGGTTGATTATTATCTTGCTGAAATTGGAGAACCTGAGACCATTGTTTCCAGGGAAAAAGTAAGCTGGTCTTTTTCAGAACCAGGGGTTATGAGAATCAAAACTGAACAAAGCGAATTTGGTCTGTTAAGAGGTACGGCCCAGAGACTTCCCGAAGGGTTTCAGGTAAGAGTGAAAAAAACACCCATTGGAAAGATCCCGGTGATGGTTATTGTTACGGAATTTCGCCGACATTATGGTTATAAGACTTACGGAGGCATTTTTGACGGAATTCATGTTGGTCTGATCTTTGTGTTGATAGGGATGGGCATTGGTACTTTATTTACCTATAAAAACGTTGAATTTAACGCCTATCTTGGTACCATAACTTTGATCCTCGGCGTTGTGATTATGGGCATTATTTTTAAAGTATAATTCCTGGGATCTAATTTCACACAGTTAATGTTTAAAGATTATTATGAAATATTGGGTGTAACCAAAGAAGCGACCGAGAAAGAAATTAAAAAATCCTTTCGCAGCCTCGCTATGGAATACCATCCTGATAATAATGATGATCCCTATGCTCATAAGAAGTTTCTCGACATTAACGAGGCTTACCAGGTCTTGGGCGATCAGGGCAAACGACAAAGGTATGACGGTCGGTATGAATATCAGAAACGTGCCAAAGCAAGAGGGAATACTCAATCCAATTATTCCGCCTATTATTCCGCCAATCAAAGTTATCAATATCGCCCTACCCCTCCTCCAAAGGAAAGTGCTTTCGCAGAGTTTTCGCGTTATTCCAGGGTTTCCCGTATCATTTCATGGGTAGCGTTGGTTTTTTCGTCAGTTGTCATTCTGGATTATTTTATGGCTGTTACTTCTCCGCCTGAAATTGTTATGTTTGGTAGTCTGAACCAGGGACCTGCTGGAGATATGATTCTCCGTATCAGAACCAGCAATCAGGAATTTCTTCTGGATTATAAACACTTCGAAAGGGTTGGCAGAGGAGATTTGGTCAGCCTGCGAAAAACCCCCATTTTCGGAATTACCACTCACCTCTATATTCATAATCAGGCTCAGGCTCCAAAGGAAAAACTTTCTGACCTTTACAAGGAAAAACAAACCAAAGAGCCGGTCTATTCTCTTACCCCTCATTATGGAATTTATAATGTATTTTCCTTCTTTTTGATTGCTATGTTGACGGTTTCTCTTGTGGGTGTATTTTTGCGTAATCGCCCGGATTTTTTGTTAAAAATCGGCGTTTTTAATGCGCTGCTGATTGTTTTGACATTTTTTGTGCTGCTGAATTCGTGAGAGGATCGTTATTTATTTCACCACATAGCCATATAGACAATATAGAAAAAACACATAGCTTGATTACTCTATGTTTTCTTTCCATTAAATAATATAATAGCTACTGTGTCTATGTGGTAAAAAATCAATCACTCCCCACTCCCCAGTTCCTTCAAAGAATGTTTTTGGATCGCCTTTAATATCTCATAAGGATCAATTCTCACCACTTTTCCTTCAATCACAAAAGAAGTAGTGCGCCCCGAAATACGTGTAAAAAGCCAGTTGACAATATCATAGACGGAATCTGTTTCCTCAAAAGCAAGCAAAACTTTTACTGTTTCTCTGAAGCCCATATTGGCGACGCTGGAATGATCTGACAGGGAATATATTTTGGCTTTTGTCCCCCGAATAGCAGCAGAATCTCCCCGATAGATAAAACCCGAACCAAACAGTTGGTGCTTGAGTCTTTTGTCGCTGGTCATGATATCTATGCGGATGCCTTCGGTAGCATAAATTCCCCGTTGTACTCGCGGATCATCAGGACGAATGAGCGGATTTTCATCAAAAGATTTGCGATACTGAAGGTAATCTTCCAGCTTTTTTGAAAGGACTTCTATTTTCTTAAACGTCTCCTGAGCCATTTCCAATACTACCTCATTCTCAAATTTTGAGAAATTATCAGGATGATACTTCTTGCGGGCTTCTTTAAGGGCTTCCCTAAATTTCGCGTCGGTTAAATCGTTGAGCTCGAGGTTAAAGTATTTTTTCAGATCGGAAAGATCTTCCTGATTTAGTCTTTCTTCCATAAGATTTTTTAGACCACTATCTTGGACTATTATTTATTTGTTGCCTCCTATACATTGCCAACTGGATAAGTTTATATGGGCTTTTGTTTGTCATCCTGAGCTTTGTGAAGGATCCAGGCATCGCAAGCAAAGCGAGCGAGCTTTGGCACCGTAATGTTATGTTATTGACAATATATTCTGTCTATCTATACAAAAATAAAATATTATTTACCAACAGCTAATCGCCAAAGGCCAATTACTACTTTTATAACACATATCCATCCATTTTGGTGACATTCTCATTGACTTTTTGCGAAGTTTTCCTGCTATACGCAACTACCCCGCTCTTGCCTTGTCTTTTGCATAAAACATTTGGACACATCAAAAACAGAAAAATCATTCATTTAAACTTAAATAATTACTATGAACATATACACAAAATCTTTATTTGCACTTACTATAACCGCTCTGTTTATCTCTGGTTGTGAAGTCCTTAATTTTGATCTGGAGAAAAATACGGAAGTAGTTTCAGCAACTGATCACGTATTCATGCAAAGTGAATTTACCACACTCACCAATACCTTTGACCTGATGGCCCAATCTGTAAATTCATTAAATCCGGGTGAAGATATCGAAGGCGTACTGGGAATTTGTTCTGTAACCAAAGTAGAGGTAAGCCTTTCCGGAACTATCATGAATATGGACTTTGGTACAGGCTGTAAATGTGTTGACGGAAAATTCAGATCCGGAATGATTAAAGCAACTTTTGACAAAGACTGGAACACAGATGGAGTTACGATGACCCTCACTCCTGAAAACTACAAAGTTACCTCAACAGAAGATGTTACCTATGAAGCTGATTTTACAGCAACTATCATGCGTACCGATATTCAGTCTGATAAGCCTGTCTATGATATCAAAGTTGAGGATGCTTCTTATGTTTCTGAGAATGGCACCATCACCTGGAAAAGTGAGCGTCAGGTAGTTTGGGTAGAAGGCGCAGGCGACCTTGACCCCGCCAATGAAGTGTATGAAATTACTGAACAATCTGAAGGAGTCGCTTCCAATGAGGTTCCTTTTACTGTTAAAATTGATACTCCTTTGAGACTTGAGGCATCCTGTGAGTATATCACCGCCGGAACAATCACCATGACTCCGGAAGGCAGAAAAGACCGTGTGATGGATTATGGAGATGGTACTTGTGATAATCTTGTCAAGGTATCGATTGGTTCTTTTGGAGCAGAGATAAAATTATAACTAAATCTCTAAATACATTGGGGAATGTGGTGTGAAAACCCATTCCCCTTTTTTATTTTCTTTTATGATTTTCATATATGAAATCTGTTTCTAGCAATAGAATTCCTTCCTTGAAGCAGGACCTCGTAGAGGTCCAACGTAGGTAGAAAAAGGTTTTTCCCTCTATTCTCCTGCGAATTTTGCCCTGGGGCAAAATTCGCAGGAAAAAAATGAGCCATCTCATTTTCTACCCACATTAAGGCTCCTACGTAGCCATTCTCTTGCGAGAAATAGCTTATTACTAAAAAATTTTATAGGAAAAACCTGTCATTTTCTATCCCGATCGATCAATTTCATCCATCAAGATTTCGTATTTTTTCATGGTTTTTCTTGGTTTAAAGCCGTCTTGTCTGTTTTGCCAACCAGCTTTTCTCTTCATCATTGAGCAAAGGAGAAAGACGCTCAAAAACCATTTCATGATATTCATTCAACCATTCTTTCTCCTCTGAATTCAACAACTCTTCTTCCACCAGACTCAAATCTATCGGGCAAAGGGTAACCGTTTCAAAGGCAAAAAACTTCCCAAAAGCCTCGTTTTCAGAATGCTCCACCGTCAGTACGAGGTTTTCAATCCGAATTCCATATTTCCCTTTGTGATAAACCCCTGGCTCATTGGAAGTAAGCATACCGGGACGAAGGGCTGATAATGGGCTGGAAGTTGCACCCGAACCGAGAGACTGGGGCCCTTCGTGAACATTAAGGAAAAATCCTACTCCGTGGCCGGTGCCGTGTCCATAGTTAAGTCCATGTGCCCAAAGCGGTTGACGCGCCAATCCTTCGATTTGATAGCCTTTGGTTCCTTCGGGATACACCGCTCTTGCCAGGGCAATATGCCCTTTCAGCACCAGGGTAAAATCCCGTTTTTCTTCTTTTGCAGGTGTTCCCAGGGCAACGGTTCGTGTAATATCGGTGGTTCCGTCGAGGTATTGCCCGCCTGAATCGAGCAGGAAAATGCCTTCAGGTTTCAGGGTTGAAGCTGTTTCCGGAGTTGCAGAATAGTGGACAATCGCTCCATGGCCATTATACCCGGCAATGGTTCCAAAACTTTCTCCTACAAATGCTTCTTGTTCAGCCCTGAAATCGCGGAGTTTTTCTGCGGCAGAAATTTCCGAAATCTCTGTTTTGCCAATATTTTCTTCCAGCCATTTCAAAAAACGCACCATCGCTACCCCATCCTTGATCATCGTCGTGCGAATATGCCACACTTCCGTTTCATTCTTAATGGCTTTCATCGGGGTTGAAAGATGAATTCCCTCCACTTTTCTCGCTTCAGCAGGGATATTCTCATACAACCATAGGCTGATTTTTCCAGCATCAAACAGAATGGATTTTTCTCCAATTATCTTTAAAGCCCACTGAATAGACTCATAAGGAGCTATTTCAACGCCGTCCTGATTCAACGCATTTCTGAATTCGGGCGTAACTTTTTGAGCGTCAATAAACAGGGTTGCCTTATCTGCTTCGAGCAACGCATACGCAATTCCGACCGGATTATAAGCAATATCATTCCCCCTGAGATTAAAGATCCAGGCGATGTCATCGAGACTGGTTACCAGATGATAATCAACCGATTTTTTGGCCATTTCATCGCTGATCATAAATAATTTTTCATCCCTCGACTTTCCGGCATATTCCAGTTTATGTTCAAAAACAGGATTGAGGGGAATCGCAGGACGATCAGTCCAGATATCTTTCAGGAAATCTCCGGCGGAGACAATTTCAATGCCTTCTTCCTTAAAAGCCTTTTGCATTTGTTTCACCTTTGTCAGGGAAAACAGGGTTTCGTCAATTCCTAATCTGCCTTTAGATGGAAGATGATCAACCAGCCAATCGATATATTCAGGCGTATGGGGAATATTGAGTTTCATCAATTCAATCCCGGTTCCGGCGAGTTGGGATTCTCCCTGAATAAAATATCTCGAATCTGTCCAAAGTCCGGCGAAATCCGGCGTAACGACAATATTGCCTGCTGAGCCTGTAAAACCCGAAAGCCAGGTCATGGCCTTCCAATGGTCAGCGATATATTCGCTTTGATGAGGATCTGTATTGGGGATCAGGCAGGCATCCAGGTTGAGCGAAGCCAGTTTTTGTCTGAGTAAATCCAGTTTTTGGTTAACGTCCATATAATCTTGTGATAGGAATTTGAGGCGATAAATTACAGTATTCAGCGCTAAATCCCAACCGGATAATTGCTCTCTTTGGCCATGCAGATCAAATTGATAAAAGTCATTTTCTCTTCTGACAAAGCACATCCCAAAACTGCCCCAAATTACAGATCTTTAAGCAGAACTTAGAGATATGAAATCATTACTACTTATACTAATTGGCTCTTTTTTCCTGATTACACCTCCAACAATTGGGAAAAACACTCCGACAGAAAAACCTGGCAATAGTGATGGAAAGAGCCTAATCCATTACGTAAATGCCATTCAGGGGCTTTGGCAAGAAATCGGGTTTATTGATCAGGCAGGATTTAACTTAAAAATTGATCCTTCCAATATCAGTGACAGTACAGTTAAAATATCCGTCAGCGATTACTACTTCCCAGGTATGGTTGAGTACCTGCATTTTGCCTATCGAAACCAAAGGCTGGAGTATACAGGGGCATCAAGAGATGATCATTTTTTTGATTTAAACCGGATCGATTTTATTTATATCTGGTATGAAGTAGAAGGAAGAGATACAACCCTGGTTTATGAAGCCCGGGAAATGGAATACGAAAATTATGTAAAAATCAGAATGCGAAGAAACAGCATTTCAAACCTGCCTCCAGATTTTTGGGCTTGCGGACTCCAACAGCATCTGTCAAGTTTGATCGCTTCCGGTAATTTTGAGATTTATGATCGCCTTGGAAACCTTACAAATGAGGAACATGCATTTGGGACCACCGCCTTAGCTGAAGAGCTTACCTTCTTCGAGGACAATGCAGTTTTGTGGCCCATGTACGAAGAAACCTGTGTCAGAGCTGAATTTGAAATGGTAGTTATTGGTTCTTTCAATCCTGGAGGAAGTGCCGAAATTTACGGTATTGAATGGGACCCTGATGAAATCAGGCTTTATGAAACCCATTCTGTCGCTACGATTGACGGGTTATTTCCACTGGTAAAAGGAGAATTGATGTTTACCATTCGCCCTACTCAAATCACTGAACCCCTGATTGAATAATTATAAAACCCTTTAACCCCTAAGAAAATGGTAAAATACCTCGGAATTTATATTGATTATGACAAGGCATTACTGATTTCCCTGATCAATGGTCAGGTAAACCTGAAAGAAATTCATTCAGAAATTGATCATTCTCGAATAAAAGGAGGTGCCAGATCCAAACAACCCTACGGTCCGCAGGATAAAGTATCAGAAAGCAAAAAACTTTATCGCAAACAAAATCAGGTAAGTGAATATTTTGATCGGTTATTACCGCATTTGTATGGAATTTCTTCGCTTTATCTCTTTGGACATGGAAAAGCTAAATATGAATTTGCAACTTCTTTAAAAAATAATTATAACTTTAGAAAATTACCGGTAAGTATTGATAATGTAAGCAATATTACGCGTAATCAGGCAATTGCCAGGGTAAGAGCCTTTTTTAGTATTTCTGACCAGTGGCAATTAAAAAAGAATGATATTTTAAGCTGATTTCTTTTGAATATAGCAAAAACCTCAAACTTTAAACTTTAAACCATACATGAAAAAAATACTTGTACCCACTGATTTTTCGGACTGCGCTGGCTATGCACTTGATGCAGCTGTAAAGATTGCTGATAAAGTCGGTGCAGAGCTGCATTTGCTCCATAAAATAAAACTGGACGATGAGTACGATGAAAAAGATCCTAAAAGTCGGCTCGATTATCCAGAGTCTTTTGCAAGGCTGGCTACAATGAAAAAACGTTTCTCCGAAATCCGTAAACAGTATGAAAATACACGGGTAAGAATCAAAACCTTTTATGATACAGGAAATCTGATCAAAACCATTTCAAGTTATGTAGATGAAGAAGAGGTTGATTTGATCGTTATGGGTTCCAGCGGTGCAGATGGATGGAAGGAGTGGATATTAGGCTCTCAGACTCAGAAAGTCGTCAGATATGCTCATTGTCCGGTGTTGGTGGTAAAACATCAATGGGAAACCATTAATCTCAGTAGCGTTGTATTTGCTTCTGATTTCACAGAAAATGCGGTTAAACCATTTGAGAGATTACTCGATTTTGTTAAACCTTTTAAATCCCATATCCACCTGTTAAATATTACCGCTTATCCAAAGCTGGAAGTAAGTGATGCAGATATCGAACGAATGAAAAAGTTTGAAAAAATGTGCTGGATGCTTCCATGCACCCTTCATACTTATAAAGATCTGGATCGGGAACTTGGCGTTACCCATTTTGCAAAGGAAACCCAGGCTAATCTGGTAGCTATTTCCCATTATGGAAAAGACGCGCTGAAAAGGCTTTTCCTTGGTAGTCTGGCTGAAGATTTAATCAACCACCTGACTATCCCTGTAATTACGCTGAATACAAAAGAGTTAAAAACCTGGAAAGAAGTGAAAAATGACTCTGGCCCGGCAGTAAGTTCCAAAAAAGAAGCTTAGTCAGGTAAATGAATACATTCAATAAGTCGCATGGCTGTTAATCCGGCCATAGCGACTTTTTTAATAGCCTCATCACCTGCCCGGCCATGTAACCATACGCCCACAGCGGCAGCTTCTCCGGCTCTATATCCCTGAGCAAGTAATGCTCCAATCATTCCGGATAAAACATCTCCTGCCCCTCCGGTAGCCATTCCCGGATTTCCGGTTGTATTCACCATAGAGACTCCGTCAGGTTGGCTGACGATCGTTCCCGCTCCTTTTAGCACAACAACTACCTTTTTTTCCACTGCCAGTTGTTCCGCTCCTTCCAGTCGTTTTGATTGAACATCCCATTCAGGCATCAGACGTTTCATCTCACCTGGGTGGGGAGTGATTACTGCCTGATCTGGCAGATTAGCCCAAAGCGCTTCGGATTCGGAAAGGAGATTTAAAGCATCTGCATCAATTAAAAGAGGAACCTTGATATAAGGAAGAATAGATTGAAAAAAGGCTCGGGTATCTTCATTCCAGCCTAACCCGGGACCAATAACCACAGCAGTTTTTCCTTTCAAATGACTCAGACATTCCTCCACATCCTGAAAACAAAGGAAATCTGAAGATTTCCCTTTGATACACATTGCCTCTGGCGCATGAGTTAGTACAATCGGCTGACATAAAGCCGGTGCATAAACCGTACATAAACCTACTCCTGATCGCACAGCTGCTCTTGCAGCCATGCTGATTGCTCCACTCATATTGCTGCTACCGCCAATCAATAATACATGGCCATAACTCCCTTTATGGCTATTATTCTTTCTGGAAATGAGGTTTTCTGATACAAATAACGAATCGATCAGCCTTCGTTTAATTCCAAGTTGATTGATGACATTGGGCCAGATTCCAATATCAATCACTTCTACTTTTCCACATTTTTCTGAAGCAGGCGTAATAAACTGGCAAATTTTGGGAAGCTGAAAAGTAAGGGTAACATCAGCGGGGATTACCTCATTCACCAATTCTCCGGTATCGGCATTCAATCCAGAGGGCAGGTCCACCGCAACTACTTTTAACCTTGTATCAGCAAACATGGAAATGAGTTCAGCAACGGTTCCCCTCAGTTTTGACTGAATTCCTGTTCCCAGCAAAGCATCAACGACCAAGGGAGGCTGACTGAATGATTCTGTCATTTCCTGATAAGATTCTCCCTGATAGATATGCTGTTCAACGGACAAATGAGAAAGGATATCAAAATTGATTTTTGCGTCTCCCTGGTATTTTTCTGAAGAATGAGAAAACCAGACTTTCACCTCCTTGCCCCAAAGGTGTAAATAGCGGGCAATTACCAGACCATCTCCTCCATTATTGCCTGGTCCGGCCAGAATGAGAAACGTTTTTTGCTCTGGAAATAATTGGGCAATTCGCTCTGCCGACTGTTTGCCAGCTTCTTCCATCAGTAAGATTCCCGGGAATTGGTAATCTTGAATCTGAATACGATCCGCTTCCCGAATCTGCTGAGAATTGCTTAATAGGTAATTATGACTCATCTCTGATAAATCCTTCTTCCTTCATCATGTAAAAAACCGATTGGGGCAGTTGACGATTCCCTTTGTGGGGCGTAGGAAGATGGATCATTTTTTTTAGTTCGCGCTTTTTTGGTGAAAATTTAACCTCAAAGCGAGTTCTCGAAACTCCTGGCACAGCCTGATGATAAATAACCCGATCAATCTGGTTACGGGGAATTACTGGCAAAATCGACACATTGCGGTTAACCCAGCTTGCATAAAGACTAACCAGGGAGACAATTGCCAAAAACAAAGTCAGGAAATAATTTTCCAGGAACTGAAAGACGAGAAAGGTTGTCAGAAGAAAAAAAAGGAAAGCAATAAAATAAAGAAACCAGGCCCGGGTAATTCCTTTATTTGACAACCAGCGATAAATCTTTCCAGAAACATCGTTTCTTTCTTCCTCTAGCCGGTCGGGGTAAATATAGCAGTAGCCATATCTGGTAGGGAAAGATTTAGCACGAGCTTGCATAGGGGTTATTATTGTCCTTCAACGAGAGAATTGTAAGCTTTTACCAGTTCTTCTTCCCGAAAAAGCTTTCGTTTGATGATATATTTTTCTTTTCCCATTTCCCAGCCAAGAAGATCATCGGGGAAATTTTCACTTAGTCCGTAATCCCATTTCTTTTCTATATAATATTCATCCGTAGGCAAGGTCTCAAATTCTCCGAAAAAGCTCTGATCTCCAATATCTATCCAGTCTTCCTTCAATTTCTCTTTACGGAGATTGGGATCGCCATACAGATCCGTCCAGACCAGATAATTGCCTTTGGCAACATTAATCAATCCTCCAGCAACCACCCGAAAAGTCTCTTCTTCCTGTGTTTTTCCATCTTTATCCACAATCGTAAGGATATGACGACCTTTCTCTAATTTTATCCGCTGATATTCGCCAGGAGCAAGATCATACTGCAATTCATCGATAATTACAGTGAGGGGTTCATCTCCAGAATTATCCAAATCTATATTGCCCTGGTCACAACCGGGAATAGCAATCAAGAACCAACCTACAACCAGGAAAATAATTTGTTTCATAAATAACTTCGATTCTGTTGCGAAAATAAGGATTTAATTCGTTTTTTTGAAATGGTAAATTCAGTGTTTTTATTTGAATTATAACAAATAATTTTCCCTCTTTACTAAAATTCTCTATCTTTGTTACCTGTTTGAGAAAATCTAAGATATAATGGCAAAGAAAAGTAAAGCAAATCGTATACAGGTTATTCTTGAATGTACAGAGCATAAAGAATCTGGACAGCCCGGAACTTCACGGTATATTACCACTAAAAATCGCAAGAATACCCCTGGTAGAATGGAACTGAAAAAGTACAACCCTGTTCTCAAGAAGTATACAATTCACAAAGAAATCAGATAATCATTATTAGTTATGGCAAAGAAAGTAGTTGCTGGATATCGCGACAAAAGTAAAGTAAAAACTTTTTCTAAAGTGATACGCCCGATCAAAAACCCAGAAACTGGAGCTTACACTTATAAAGAAGACATTATCCCCAGTGACATGGTTGCAGAGTTCCTTAAGGACAAAAAAGACTAAGGATTTCAAAAAATTTATGTTGAATCCGGCAACAAGTTGCCGGATTTTTTGTTTTTTGAGTGTGACTTACCAATAAACCGCTTCTTTTCGTTATTGATTCATGACATCTTCATTGCGATTTTTATCCGTTTTTATCCTCAGCTTACTGGCTCCTTTTTCTATCCAGGCAACAATCTTCACTGTGACCAATACAGCTGACACAGGCCCTGGAAGTTTACGAGGTCATATCACTCAGGCTCAGCCCAACGATACAATACGATTCTCGATTCATGGTACCATTTTCCTTGATTCAACGATCTGGCTGACCAAAAACCTCCACATTCAGGGACCCGGGCCTGATAAGATCATTGTCGATGGAAAACAGTTGTCTCGTCTTTTCCGGATTCAGCAAGGCGACACGCTTCATTTTTCCGGCATGACTTTCCAAAATGGCAATGGCATTGAAGATACCAGCCGTGCTGTCAGTGGAGGCGCTTTCATCAATGAAGGTTTCCTCATTCTCCGTAATGCCATTTTTTATAAAAATATAGCAAAAAACGGTGGTGCAATAGAAAATGCAGGGTACGCCAGTAATGCAGAACTGGACATGGCTTTTTGTACTTTTTATGAAAACAGAGCCATTGAAGTCAATGATACTATT
>JAGQVA010000618.1 GCA_020438265.1 Bacteroidota bacterium | reverse complement strand
TCACTTTTAAACCTTCCAGGTTTTCGAAACCTGGAAGGTTTTTGGCAAATAATAAATCAGTCGTGATAATCATTAATGATCAATTCCTCTGCATACCCGTGCCTCCGTGTTTTTTCTTAAAACTAACTTTTTGATAAATACGTTACTCCGTCACTCCAAATTCTCCCTCCGATACTCCGAAGGCGTCTGCCCACAAAGCTTCTTAAAAGTGTGGTTAAAAGCCGATTTCGAATTAAAACCAGCCTCGTAGGCAATCGCCAGCAAAGTGTAGTTTTGATATTTTGGATCGAGCAGCAGTCGTTTTACATCTTCAATCCGATATTCATTCACAAAAGTATAGAAATTCTTTCCCATATATTCATTGAGCGTTTCGGTGAGGTGGTGGGTGGGAATGTCCAGTTGTTCTGCAACAGACTGAACAGTCAGTTCACGGTTCTGGTACGGACGTTCCGTTTCCATATAATATTTCAAGCGAATAATATGTTTTTGAGCTTCTGCTTCACTGAGACTGGAAGTTGCGTACCTCGATTCCGACTCCTCAGGTTGAGAAGGAACGGCGTCGTTTTCCGGTTGATAGATGACTCCCTGGCGTACGCCATAATAACTAATTGCAAACGCAAAAATTCCAAAACCCATAAAAAGCGGTACGGCAGGGTTGATAAAAGGCCCCCAAATCAATACAGCAATCAAAATGATCAAAGTAATTAAAAAAGAAAGGCCAAAAATACCCGCCACTACCCAAAGCCATTGAAGAGTGATTTCCAGAGAGGAAAAGGAAAAAATATCTTTCACATGAATTCTATGCTGGCTCAAAATCTTTAGTGTAAGTCCAAAATATGTCAGATTATGCAGAATGAACAAGATCGTATAGGTCCAGCGCCCCCGGTCAAGAAAATTGCCATTAATAAAATAGGCATCAACTTCCTGAGGGAAAAACAATTCTATGAGTACGATTATTCCAAAAGGAATAAGATGTAAACTTGACTTCCAGTTTAATTGCGGATACGTCGAAGTCAGACTGCGGGAATAAAGAAACAAAAATGGTCCGATCAAAGCGCCCATGGGATAGACCTGAACATGACCCCAAAATTCGCCCGGAAAGTGTTCCTTCAACAAAGTCAGGCATAGAAAAATCGCCATAACAACCAGCCAGCTACCAAGGACCATATCAGCCTGTTGCCTGGCTCGTTTGGTCAGGACTAATAATGCAGCAAAAAGAAATTGGGTGATTGTGACATAGAGGATTGGTTCCATAAAATAGTTTCGATTTTCCTATACCTTGAACGCAATTAGCTATTGCCACGACTATGAATCAAGCCTAAAATAAGACCATCTTTCTTAAGGCGGTCGATAAGACCCTTTACTCGAATGTATTTTCCCGCTTTCAAACCATTAAATATATATTCAGTGCCCGTGATTACATTAATGAGCATTTTTTCATCTTATCTCTTTTTCCTGTTTTCTGGTATAGGAACAGTTGATTTACAGCTAAATTTAAAACCAACCCGCAATGATTCCGGTCAGGTTCTGATCAACATTTATGAAGATGAAACCAATTTCCCCTATCACCCTTCTCAGTCTATTGCTGTACCTAAGTCAAAACTTCGGGATACAAATTTTCAGTTGCCATTAGCATTGGCTAATGGGACCTACGCAATTACCCTACTTGATGACGAAAACAATAATGGGGAAATGGATTATAATTGGATGGGTTTACCCAGGGAAGGTTTTGGGTTTTCCAATAATGTTAAACCAAATCTCAGTGGGCCTCCTTCTTTTGAGGATTGTCAGTTTAAGATTGGGACTTCGGATAATCAGATTATGATTAAGTGGGTTTATTTTTAAAAACATCGTAGGTGGAGGTAAATTTAATCTGTAATAGAAATGCGATGTCACCCTGAGCGTAGTCGAAGGGTCTTAGTAGACGAGAGCGTTTTTCAGTACTAAGGCCCTTCGACTACGCTCAGGGTGACAACAGGTGTTGTCTATTTTTTTTGCATTACTATTTACGCACCCAAATCCACCAGTTTATCATAAAACTCCTGCCCATACTTCCGTACCAGCGCATCTTTGACAAATTCAAAAACCTTGATTTTTTCCTTGCCTCCTCTCACGCAGGCAGCCGCACAAATATCCCATTGATCGTAGTTGAGAAGATCATAATAAGCAGAGCGTGAAACCCTTACAGGGTATAAATGACAGGAAATCGGTTTTTGAAAATCAATTTTCCCATCCTGCCAGGCTTGTTCGATTCCACACAGCGCAAGCCCCTCAGTTGAAAAAACGACATAAGCGCATTCTCTTCCATCTACCAGAGGAGTGGAATAATCTCCCGTAAAATCGTGGACATAATTGCCTTGTTCTCTGATAGCTTGTTTTCCGGTTTCGCTCAAATATGGCTCTACGGCTTCTGCAATTTCATCCAGAATGGCTAATTCCTCCTTCTCCAAAGGTGCTCCCAGATCGCCTTCTACACAACAAGCTCCTTTACATTTTGACAGGTCGCAGGCAAAAAGTTCGCCCATTACATCACCGCTGATTAATTTCCCATCAACCTCTATCAGGGTAGGTTGGTTGTATTTTTTCTTAAACATAAGCCATTAGTAGTATTTTTCAATTTTGGCATCCTCAGTAAGTTGAATTTCCCTCAAATCCAGATTTTTGAGCAAATTTACTCCCGGACGTGTACCAATAGTAAAGGTACCGAATTTGTCGCTAAGCCTCATAGCTTTTGCGCCATTGGTCGTGGCCCATTTAACCAGGGAATGAGTCGTCATCCAGGTGTTTTTCCGCCACAAAGCTTTGATCTCCTCCAGCATGTCCAGCGAATCATTACTGGCCAGGCTATCTGTTCCCAAACATACCCGGTCCATGATTCGCAAAAACTTATTAGGATCAGGGTGTGTTCCGTGAATGTATTGATTGGCCCGAGGACAAAGGGCAAAATACAAGTGAGGAAATTTTTTAGCCAGATCTTCTATTTCCTCCTGAGTCATTTCTGTATTGTGAACGCTGATAATTGGTTGATTGACAGGCGCTTCATTCAGAACATAATCAATGGGCGAACTCGTTGAAAATCCTTCAAAAGGAATCCCGATTTTCTTATAAAATTCGGTGAATGGACCTGTACCTGTTTCAAATATTTCCCTTTCTTCAGCAGATTCCAATAGGTGTACAGAAATCAGGGACGGATGTGTTTGGTGAGTCGCAGTAATTAATTCTTGTGACATAGAATAAGGCGCGTGCAAAGTCAGCGAGTGCGGCAGAGCCATAAATTGATTTGCCAATACCCGTCCTTTATTCAGAATATCATTTGCCTGAGACCCATTCAATCCCAGCAATTCAATAAAACTATGACAGTATAATTGCGGAAATACTTTTTTGGGATTGATTGAAACGGGTCCATTACAAATATCTCCAATGGCTACTGTTCCGCTGTCCCAGGCTTCCTGCAAAGCAAGAGTTACGGCCTCTGTCTGTGCTGCTTCGGAATATTTTCCCCGCTGAGATACAATTCCCAGGATAAAACCGGTCATGCCCGTCCCCCGGGGAATGACTCCCTTCATCATGGAAAGTTCCAGATGACAATGGGTATTTACAAATCCGGGGATTAACACCCCATTCAGCGATTGGGCTGCCTGGATTTCCGAGGTAATGGGTCCCAGATCAATGATTTTTCCTGTATCATCTACTTCAAGAAAATGATTGGCGGCAAAACCTTCAGGGAGATATATATAATCGGCGGTTATGATTGGCATAAATATTCTTTTGACAGTTTTGTTATTTCACCACATAGACATTTAGCAAATATATGAGTAACACATAGCTTAATTGTAATGTCTTTCTATGTTTTCTCCTTTCTTAATGAGTAAAATACTTATGCTAATGTATATCGCCTTGTAAAAGTTGATAAAAAACACACAGTTTTAGGCCTTATGTTATTTCAACCACAAAAGTCACAAAGTAAACAAAGCAGGATTTATCCATTCTTCT
>JAGQVA010000617.1 GCA_020438265.1 Bacteroidota bacterium | reverse complement strand
AGAGAATTTGAAAAGTTTTAATGAAAAGGCGAATTGGTTGAATTATTTTCATTTATCGAATATAAAAAACTCATTTTCAATTAATTACTGATTTATCGTTTTTTTTATGAATGCATTGACTACGACAAAAGAAAGCAAAAACCTTACTCCTGCAGCTCTGATTGAGAAAACCATCGTTCTCAGACAAGGTCAGTTAAGCAGTACAGGTGCCCTGATGGTCAAAACCGGAAAATTTACCGGAAGATCTCCCAAAGACAGGTTTATCGTCGAAGACGAAAAAACCAAAGATCTCGTAGATTGGGGGGGAATCAATCAACCCATCGCCCCCGAACATTTTGATGCCCTTTATCAAAAAATTCTGGCTTACAAAAATGAGCAGGAAGAAATATTCGTCAGAGATGCTTTTGCCTGTGCCAACCCCAATTATCGTTTATCGATCCGGGTTCACACCGAATTTCCATGGCAAAATCTCTTCGTCTACAATATGTTTATTCGCCCAACCCAAAAAGAATTAAACAATTTTTCTCCTGACTGGGAGGTATTTGCTTTTCCAGGTGTAGAAGCCGATCCCAATATTCATGGAACCCGCCAGGAAAATTTTGCTATAATCAATTTTACCCGGAAGAAGATTATCATCGGTGGAACTGCTTATACCGGGGAGATTAAAAAAGGAATTTTCTCTGTTCTGAACTTCCTCCTTCCTCATGAACACAAAGTATTATCCATGCATTGCTCCGCCAATGTGGGAACTCAAGGCGATACAGCTCTTTTCTTTGGACTTTCCGGAACTGGAAAAACCACCCTTTCCAATGATCCTGAGAGAAGATTAATTGGCGACGATGAGCACGGCTGGTCAAAAGGAAGTATTTTTAACTTCGAGGGAGGTTGTTATGCCAAAACCATCGATTTGTCTCCCACCAAAGAGCCTCAGATTTGGGATGCCATTAAATTTGGTGCTTTGCTGGAAAATGTCATCTTCAAAGATGGCACCAACACAGTCGATTACACGGATTCTTCCATAACCGAAAATACCAGGGTAAGTTATCCTATTTACCACATCCCTAATATTATGTATCACTCCAAGGGAGATTTGCCTCAGAATATTTTCTTCCTTACCTGTGATGCTTTCGGGGTTTTACCTCCGATTTCCAAACTGACTGTTGAGCAGGCGATGTATCATTTCCTTTGTGGATATACAGCCAAAATCGCCGGTACCGAAGAAGGAGTTACTGAGCCGGAAGCAACTTTCTCTACCTGCTTTGGTGCACCCTTCCTGCCCCTGCATCCAATTGTTTATGCAGATCTTCTGGGTGAAAAAATCCGTCAGGGAAGTCACGCCGGAGATGGTCATATCAATGTGTGGTTGATCAATACCGGCTGGACCGGAGGTGCTTACGGTGATGGTTCACGTGTTGAACTGTCCTTTACACGGGCAATGATTAAAGCAGCTTTGAATGGCGCCCTGGATCATGTTGAATATCAGGAGCATCCTGTTTTTGGGCTTCATATTCCCAAAACATGTCCAGACGTTCCCAATGCGATCCTGAATCCCAGAGATACCTGGCGTAACGAGGAAAAATATGATGAAGTAGCGAAAGATCTCGCCAAACGCTTTATCAAGAATTTTGAGAAATATGCCGATCAGGCTTCAGCCGAGATTAAAGCGGCTGCACCGAAGGTGTAACTTGAGTTATTAGCTTTTTGCCTTTGGCTATTGGTTGTTGGAAACGCGAGTCATTCGCTTGGAATGACTCGCGTTTATTTTATGTTTTCACTCCCAATCTTCCCGAAAAACCTTTCCATTCTCATCCACCGACAAACACCCGTAATTCACGCAATCTCCATCATTCTCCCGAATACACATCCGGGCCATTCCATCGTTAAATTCGCTTCCTTCAAAATAACAGCCATTCTCCAGATTAGCTGTTTTATGAGGTAATTCAATGACCCATTCTCCTTTTTCATTGATATAACCCATTCGATTTTTCCCGACAAAGTTCATATAGGAATTGGTGATCATGGCAGCGTAAGCCTTGCCTTCACTAAAATTACCGACCTGATCAAACTGACATTTGATGACCAGTTCACCTTTTTTATTCATAAAACCCATTAAGCCGGAACTTTTATCAACTACTGCAATCATTCCTTCTGAAAACCGATAACTGCTATTATCCATTAATTCATATCCCTCTGGAAGTTGAAAGATCTTTTTCCCGGTTGTATCAATAAAATGGATCGTGTTAGTTTCTCTTTCCCTAACTGCTGCCAGATTTTCCCCGAATGACCAGGCTTTTTCATACTGAAAAGGAATGACCTCTTCTCCACGGATATTATAATAACCAAAGTCTTTCGTAGGATTAAACACTGGTATCCTGTTATTTTTCATTATAGCTCCTACAGGGAAATAATGCCTTTTTGCCAGTTTAAAAAGTATATTCCCTTTTGTATCAATCAAAGCAGGAATTTGAGTATAATAAGAAGCATATTGGCTCTGACAAAGATGGACGATAGCCAGTCCACTATGAAAAGGTCGCGCCTGACAGTAATTAGCCGGGAGAAGGGTATCTCCCTCCAATGTCATATAACCGAATAGTCTGGAAGGGTTTTCATAAAAAGTAATGATTTGCTGGCTTAGCAATGAGAATGGTAAACACAGAAAAATGAAAATTGAGGCAAATTGAGTCATGTTTTTTCTTCATAATGAGTTTTAGGAAAAAGTTTCAGAAGATTTGGGTTTTTCATAACCCATATTTCTCTAATCTGCGATACAGGGAAGAGCGCGTGATTCCCAACTCCTGGGCTGCCTGGCTGATATTACCATTATGTTTGGTTAAAGCGCGCTGAATCAATGCTTTTTCCACTTCATCCAAATGCATATTTTCCAGGAGAATATTTTCAGCTTCTGTCTGATGAACCCGGGAATGAATCATAAAACTATCAGCTTCCAATGTTCCTCCTTTACTCAAAATAACTGCTCGTTCGATGGCGTGTTGAAGTTCCCGGACATTACCCGGCCATTGGTATTTTTGCATGCGCTTGAGCAGAGACTCACTGAGGGAGCGAATCGGTTTATTATACTTTCTGGAGTAATAATTAAGAAAATGCTCAGCCAGAAGCGGAATATCCTCATGGCGCTCTCGCAAAGGAGGGATTTCTATGGTAATGGTATTAATCCGGTAGATTAAATCCTGCCTGAATTTTTTCTCCCCTACCCTTTCATAAATCGGCATATTTGTCGCACAAATCAGGCGGATGTCAATGTCAATTTGTCGATTAGAACCTACCCGGGTGATTTTCCGGCTTTGTAGCGCTGTGAGCAATTTTGCCTGAAGAGGAAGGGATAAGTTGCCGATTTCATCCAGAAACAGAGAACCTCCTGAAGCAATTTCAAATCTTCCGGCCCGATCTTCCCGGGCATCTGTAAAGGCTCCTTTGACATGTCCAAATAATTCACTTTCAAAAAGACTTTCACTAATAGCGCCCAGATCAACATTGATAAATACTTCCTCTTTCCGATTGGAATTCCTGTGAATCGCCCGGGCAATCAATTCTTTCCCCGTACCATTTTCGCCTAAAATTAAAACATTGGCATCGGTTTCCGCCACCATTTCAATCGTGTCAAAAATTTTCTGCATCACCTCACTTTGCCCCACAATATCCTGAAAACGACTGTTTTCACTGGCATTAATCGCCTTTTGACGAGAACGTAAATCATAAACTTCCTTACGGCTGGCTTTGAGCTTCATCGCAGAAAGAAGGGTGGCCAGCAGCTTTTCATTTTCCCAGGGTTTCACGACAAAATCAGTTGCTCCTTCCTTAATCGCCTTTACGGCCAGTTCAATTCCTCCATAAGCAGTAATTAATACCACTACTGCAGTTGGATCAATCTCCAGAATGCGATCCAGCCAGTAAAAGCCTTCATGCCCGCTATTCACATCCTGAGTGAAATTCATATCCAGAAGAATTACATCATAGTTTTCCCTAACCATCAAACGCGGCAGG
>JAGQVA010000616.1 GCA_020438265.1 Bacteroidota bacterium | reverse complement strand
TCGCCTCCAAAAATCTCCAAATAATAAAAAGGCCAGAACTACTTTGGCTCAGGCTTATCCGTCGATGGTGGATTATTACAAAGATCGGATTGAAGACCTGAAACTAAGCGGCGATACTTATAAGTGGGAAAAAATCAATGATTATTATACCACTTTAAACAGAGCTTACGCTGAAATCTCCCGTGTTCCTGCGGCTACCAGAGTCGTTCCCAATCCTCAAAACTTCCGCACCGAGCAAAGTGATGCCGAGTACAAAGCGGCTGAAGTAAGGTATGCCCTCGGGATGAAGGATTTGGAAAAAGGCCGTGATGGATATCGCGAGGCAGCCAAAAGTGCCTACCTTCATTTTAAAAAGGCTGACGATTACCGAAGAAATTTCAAAGATGTCAGAAACCTGATGGAGGAATCGATGGAACTGGCTATTTTGGTTGTAGTGATTGAACCCATTCCCATGCATTCCCGCACGTTGGCTTTGTCTAATGAATTCTTCGAAAATCAAATGGTAGAATTTATTAAAAATACCCAACTCAGTCCTTTCGTGCGTTTTGTTTCTCCTAAGGATACCCGTATGATGGACCGTGAACCTGATCATGTCATTCAGATGGTTTTTGATGACTTCGTTGTTGGGCAGGCTTATGTGAAAGAAACCGTTTACAACCGGGAAAAAGACAGTGTAATCGTGGGAGAAGTGAAAGTAGGAGAAGATTCTACAGCCAATGTTTATGGCACAGTGAAAGCGGAAGTTCACCAATTCAAAAAAGAAATTACGTCTTCTGGGTTATTGGATTTTCGCATTTTAAATGCTCGTTCAGGTTCAGTAGTTACCCAGCAGAAATTTCCAGGAACATTTATCTGGCTTGATAAATGGGGATTTTATAATGGTGATGACCGAGCCCTGGAAAGTGAAGATAAAGAATTTATGCGGAGAAAAAGAGAATCTCCCAATCCTCCGCCACAGGATTTATTCATAGAATTTACAAAGCCTATTTTTGATCAGGTTACAAGCTTTGTGAGAAATCATTATAGGGATTATTAAACAACTCTGTAAAACACTGTAAAGACGCGATTAATCGCGTCTCTACAGTGTTTAAATCAATCATTTTCCCTGATTCTCGTCCTAAGCTCTACTGGCTCTCCTTCGTTCTTCTTTATACGATTGTTCAGCAATTCCACAATAAAAGCAAATCCCATCGCAAAATAGATATACCCTTTGTCTACATGCTGTCCAAATCCTTCTGCGACCAGCATAAAACCAATCAATAATAAAAAGGATAAGGCCAGCATTTTCATGGTAGGTCTTTCATTAATGAAATCACTGATAGGTTTAGCTGCAACCATCATAATTCCCATAGAGACGACAACCGCTGCAATCATGATTTCTACATGGTCAGCCAGTCCTACTGCTGTCAGGATCGAGTCAAAGGAGAATACCACATCCAATAACGCAATTTGAATGATTACAGAAGAAAAGCTCTTGGCTTCAGGATTTTTCTGATTATCATCCTGCCCTTCCAGTTTGTGGTGCATTTCCATGATGGTTTTGAACATCAGGAAAATTCCTCCGGCTACCAGAATCAGATCTCGCCAGCTTAAGTCAAAGGGTTCCGGGAGAGAGGCAAATAAGGCAATCGGATCAGTCAATTGTACAATCCAGTTGATGGATAATAATAAGGCGATTCTGAATACCAATGCCAGCATTAATCCCAGGGTACGAGCCCTTCCCTGTTGGTTTTCAGGGAGTTTGCCAGCTACTATAGAGATAAAGATAATATTGTCTATTCCAAGGATAATTTCCATCAGGGTCAGTGTAAACAGACTGACTAACCCTGCAGTCGAAAAAAAGATATCTAAGATTTCCATCCGGCAAATATACTATGATTTGTAAGTATTGAGCAATGAGAAATTAGGTGAAACATTCCTGTTTTTACCAACTTCTTAGAGACATAAGAAGAAGGGAAAAGTTGGGATTACGCTGGAAAGCTCCTAATTTTAAGTGAGCCTTAACCACCAGAATAATGAAATTAACCTGCTTTATTTATCATTGTTTGAATTATTGTGGAAATAGACAATTTGCAGAATTATTTATTTTATCTTTTTTCCTTTTTTCTATTCTTCCCGGTTGTCATAAAGAAGAAAAGACGAGTGAAAAAAGGCCCAATATTCTCCTTGTAATCTCTGATGACCAATCATTCCCTCACGCCTCTGTTTATGGTTATGAAGCTATTTCTACTCCCGGATTCGATCGAATTGCCAGAGAAGGACTCCTTTTTACGAATGGATTTGCTGCCTCACCAGGCTGTAGTCCTTCCCGGGCAGCTTTACTGACTGGACGGAATTGCTGGGAAATTGAAGCTGCCGGGACTCATGCCAGTTCTTTTCCTCAGAAATACAAAACCTATCCTGAATTATTGGAAGAAGCGGGTTATCATGTGGGTTCTACAGGAAAAGGCTGGGGACCAGGTAATTTTGAAATTTCGGGAAGAACCAAAAATCCGGCAGGGAAAGCCTGGAAACAGATAAAAATGGAAGCTCCCGAAGGAATATCCAATATCGATTATGCAGCCAACTTTGAATCCTTTCTCGATGCGAAAAACAGCAATCAGCCTTTTTGCTTTTGGATGGGAGGGCAGGAACCTCATCGAATATTTGGAAAAGGACTGGGAGTTAAGAATGGAAAGTCTTTGGATAAGATTGTGGTGCCGGAATTTTTGCCAGATCGGGAAGAAGTGCGAAGCGATATGGCAGATTATCTTTTTGAAATCGAATGGTTTGATAAACATCTGTCCAGAGCCATTCAGCTATTGGAAGAAAAAGGTGAACTGGATAATACGCTAATTATCGTCACGTCAGATAATGGCATGGCTTTTCCCCGGGCCAAAGCGAATCTGTATGAATATGGTTTTCATGTGCCCCTGGCAATCAGATGGGGCAATAAAATAAAGAAAGGCCGTACTTCTGATGATTTGGTTGGATTTACAGATTTGGCTCCTACCATTTTGGAAGCAACTGGAATAAATCATCCCGGAGAGTATCCTATGAGCGGACAAAGTATTTTGTCAATATTAAATTCAACGGAAAATGGAGTGGTTGATACAGAGAAAGAATATATCTTTTCCTCCCGTGAGCGTCATTCTTCGTCCAGATTTCACAGCCTGAGTTATCCCCAGCGATGTATACGTTCAAGGGATTTTCTCTACATCAAAAATTTTACACCTGAGCGATGGCCTGCCGGAGCACCTCAGAAATACGGAGTTGGTAATTATCCCACCAAAGAGGAAATTCAACAAAATCAGTTGGGGCCTGAATATGGAGGTTATCACGATATTGATGCCTGTCCGACGTTTGATTTTATGATTGAGAACAGGGAAGATTCGGATTTGAGACAATATGTTGGATGGGCAGTGGATAAGCGACCTGCAGAAGAGTTATTTGATATCAAGGCAGATCCCGCTTGTCTGAATAATTTGGCAAATAATCCAAAATATACGAAAGTAAAAGAAAATCTGTCTCGGAAACTCATGGATTACCTTAGCCAAACGGGTGATCCAAGAGTGGTTGGGAAAGGGGATATTTGGGAGACTTATCCTCGTTATTCGCCATTGAGGGAATTCCCTGTTCCGGATTGGGCTAGGGAAAACCCTGAATGGGTTCCCGAGCAGGATTGGTTGGAGAGGTATTGGTTGGAGTTTTTGGCAGAATAATTTTTTTATTTCTCATTGCGCCGCTTTAAAAAACGGCGCAATGATATAGATCCTGTCATTCTGCTGAATGATTTGCCAATTACCCCAGGGATACCAGGGGCAGGCATTCTGAAGAATGAAATGCTTCCCTTTCATTGCGCCGTTTTTTAAAGCGGCGCGAAAGTGATAAAGCAAATAATTTCTCTACAACAAAGTCTCCACCTTAGCCAAAGCCGCTGCCAATCCATCCACATTTTTACCACCGGCAGTAGCGTAAAAAGGCTGCCCGCCGCCACCGCCCTGAATTTCTCTGGCAAGTTCCTTGACC
>JAGQVA010000615.1 GCA_020438265.1 Bacteroidota bacterium | reverse complement strand
GGTAATTATTGAGGCCGGGGATTTTGACAGGAGGTCCCCAATCCAGTTGGGGATGACATGCCTGAGCATGTGGGGGTACACGCCGAACATTTCGGCGTGTTTTAACTATGACATAAGATGTCATCCCCAACTGGATTGGGGACCTCCTTTTATATAAAAAAAACAATATTTCGTAATTTGCCCCAAATTCGGATCTCATGAAAAAACTGCTGAAATTCCTTTTGGGCTTCCTTCTTTTACTTGTGATTGGTGGTGCAATCGCATGGTTTGGTTTTCTGAAACCTGAACCGCCGCCTATTTCCCCTGAAGATCGGGCGGCTATTCATCTGATGCCACTGCCTGCTTCTTTGTCCTTAAATGGAGGCAAAATAATCCTTAACGCAGCTTTTAACATTTCTTTTTCCAATATTTCCTCACCAAGGTTGGAAAAAGCTGTTGACCGATTCAAGGAAAGGCTGGAATCGCAGGGGCTTATCTATCTTGACTCAATAGGCTTTGACCAGAAGTTGATTATTGATTGTAAACAATCCACGACAGTTTACCCGAAAGGAGATGAGGATGAATCTTATTCTTTGAACCTCAAAGGGAATAACATCCATCTATCCGCGCCTACTGAACTGGGAGTCCTCCACGGCCTGGAAACTATATTACAATTAGCTGATAATCAGGGTAAAAAATCGTTTTTTCCAACTTGTGAGATCACGGACTCGCCACGCTACCCCTGGCGCGGCCTCATGATAGACGCCTGTCGTCATTGGATTCCCAAAGAGGTGATTCTGCGAAATATAGACGGCATGGCTGCGGTCAAAATGAATGTACTCCACTGGCACCTCTCCGAATACCAGGGCTTCAGGGTTGAATCAAAAGTTTTTCCCAAACTTCACGAGATGGGTTCTGAAGGGCATTATTATACCCAGGAAGAAATCAAGGAAGTAGTGGATTATGCGGCTGAACGAGGAATCAGAGTCATACCTGAATTTGATCTGCCGGGACATGCGACCTCCTGGTTTGTGGGTTACCCGGAACTGGCAAGTGCACCCGGTCCTTATGAATTGGCTAACAGTTTTGGCGTATTACTTCCTTTGCTTGATCCTACCCGTGAAGATGTCTACGATTTTCTGGACAAGTTTTTCGGAGAAATGGCAACCCTTTTTCCTGATCCCTATATTCACATTGGAGGAGATGAAATTAACCCGACTCATTGGAATGAGAATCCTGACATTCAACAATTTATTGAAGAAAATGAGCTAGAAGATCATCACGGTCTTCAGGCCTATTTCAATCGCAGATTAAAAGAAATCCTTACCAAACACGGTAAAAAGATGATGGGATGGGATGAAATCCTTCATCCGGATTTGCCCAAAGAAGACATCACTGTGCAATCATGGCGAAGTCAGGAATCACTCTGGGAAGCGGCCCGAGGGGGAAACAAGGCGGTTCTTTCGACGGGATATTACCTGGATCATCAATTATCCGCCGCCTCTCATTATCAGGTTGATCCGACAGTTATTCCCAATGCGGTCAATATCGAAATTGACTCCAGTAACTGGAAAAGCTGGCGTTGTGTGATGGAGTTTCAGGAAACGGAATTTGAAAGTGATTTGTATTTGTTTGGAGAGGGAGAAAATTTGCGTGGGATCATTACCTCACCTTTAAATACGGCAGCCTTTGAAAACGCGAAAATAGAAGGCTCAAAACTAAGCTTTAAAAGTCAGGCTTCAGTAGGCGAATTGACTTACAACGTCGAAATGATTGGGGATTCTCTTGCAGGAGAAATTTCTATCGCCGTTTTTTCCATTCAACTCAAGGGCAAAAGAAATGGAGGTTCAGATATGGCGGAAGGGATTGATTTACCTGAATTTGCCAAAATAGAACCACTTACTCCCGAACAGGAAACCAATCTCCTCGGTGGAGAAGCATGTATTTGGTCTGAAATGGTGAATGGCCATACGATCGATTCCAGAATCTGGCCCAGAATCGGAGCGATTGCCGAAAGGCTGTGGAGTCCCGGGGAACTGGCTAATGACAATGATGATATGTACCGCCGCCTGATGTGGCTCGATGAATATATCTTAACCAGAGGAATTCAACATCTGGATGCTCCCAGGGAAATTATCTCGGACATGGTTCCGGAATCGTATGTTTCTCCCTTAACTACTTTGGTTGATGTTTTACAGGAAAGCAAGGTTTTTGGCAGAATGTCGATTTATCAGCCTCTGATGTACACGACTTCTCCTTTAAACCGGGTGGTGGATGCAGCACGTCCGGAAAGTTATGTGGTTTATCGATTTGGACAGGCAGTGGATGAATATCTCGCCAATCCTGATGATGAAAAGAAATCGCAGCTTATCCAGCAGTTGAATCAATGGGCCATCAATCATCAAAAACTGCTTCCTGCTTTTGAGACCGTTGAAAGGCTTCAGGAGGTAAAATCTCATTCGGAGAATCTTTCCCGATTGGCTAATTTGGGTCTGGAAGCTTTAAATGGAAAGGTTTTGCTTTCAGCGGAAGAAAAGAGTCAAATATTTCAGAAATCTGACCTCCCCAGTGGAGGGACATTTTTGGCGGTTTCTCCGCATATTCAGAAGCTGATTGAATAGAAAATTTCCTCATTGCGCCGCTTTGAAAAACGGCGCAATGATTTAGACACTGGCATTCTGCTGAATGATGGGTTATTTATCGAAGCGATAATAGAATTACATATTCGCGAGAATGAGAAAATCTGCTTCCATTGCGCCGTTTTTCAAAGCGGCGCCAAAAGAAGATTACACACAAAAACAGCAATACTGTAGAAATAATTTCATTTCTTTAGCCTTCACCACTTCATTTAAGGTGATTCGAATTAGACAAACATTCTACATAAAATAATGAAACTACCTACTCACACTACCCTTTTATTAGCTTCTTTTCTATGGCTAATTCCCTATTCCGCATTCTCCCAAAGAGCAGAAATTCCCTTTAATGAAAATTGGCATTTTGAAGGAAAATCCGTGTCGGGGACCCCTATTTCGGAAGATATTACTCTTCCTCATACCTGGAATGCCAAAGACGCTCAGGAAGGTATGGTCTATTACCGGGGGAACGGATTTTACAGCAAGACATTTGCAGCTGATCAGGCATGGAAAGGTAAGAGAGTATTTATTCGCTTTGATGGGGTAAATATCAAATCAAAAGTTGTCCTTAATGGGAAGGAATTGGGTGAACATAAAGGTGGTTATGCTGCATTTATATATGAAATCACTGATCTCCTTAATTTTGATGCAGAAAACCAGATTGAAGTCGCTGTCAATAATGAAGCAAATCTCGAAGTTCCGCCACTGGTAGGAGATTTTAATAATTATGGGGGAATGTATCGCCCGGTGAATTTACTCATTACAGAGACAGTTTGTATCACACCTTTGGATTATGCTTCTCCGGGTATCTACCTCAAGCAGTCAAATGTATCTAAAGAATCTGCATCTCTGGAAGTCCTAACAAAATTTTCCAATGAAAGCGGATTGGAAACGAATATTACCTACCAAACAACCATTTTTGATAGTGAAGGCAATCTTCTTCAACAGAACTCAACTCAGCATTCCATTCCCGTTGGCAATAGCGGGCAAACCCATACTTATACCATAGAAAATCCAACCCTTTGGCATGGCAAAAAGCAACCTTATTTATATCGTGTCAAAGTGGATATCATCCAAAACGGGAAAATCATTGACGTTAAAACAGAGCCTTTGGGGTTCCGGTTTTTTCATGTAGATGCGAATGAAGGATTTTTTTTGAATGGAGAACCTATTGATCTGAGAGGAGTCAGCCGGCATCAGGACCGACAGGATAAAGGTTCTGCCATTTCTCAGGCTAATCATCGTGAAGACATGGCTATTATGCTGGAAATGGGAATCAATGCATTAAGACTGGCTCATTATCAACATGCAGAAATTATTTATGATATGACCGATACAGCAGGACTGGTTGTTTGGGCCGAATTGCCCTGGGTAGGCGGTCCTGGAGGTTTTATGGG
>JAGQVA010000614.1 GCA_020438265.1 Bacteroidota bacterium | reverse complement strand
GAAAACCCTGGATTTTTGAGGTGTGAAAAAAAATCAAAAACAGAGCAATTCTTCCACTCGATATTAGGGCTGCCGCTCAACAAAAGCAATCCATAAGCTAAACATGAGACATCCCGAATTTTTCTCTCCGGGAAGTGCTGAAAATATTGTTTTTGTGTTAATAGTCGAACATGCGCTTACGTTGTTAATAGCATAAACGCATGTTTGGATATTGCGTGGTATCAGATAGAAAGTCCAATAAATGATTACAAAAACCTCAAAATTCGGGGTGGCTCATGTTTACTATGCTCTAATTATTTCAACAAATTTTCCCGCATCCGTAAAATATTCTGTAGGCATGCCCGTCTACCCTAATACCGATGGAAAATTTAATCATGACAGGCGAAATAGACCGGAATTACGACGTGATTAGTGAGACGATTCTCAAAGAGCAGAACCGCCTATTTGAATTTATCAGAAAGCGGGTTCCTGACCTTGAGGACGCCGAAGATATCTTGCAAGATGTATTCTACCAGTTTGTGGACAAATTTGAAGGAATAGAGTCAATCGACAAAGTTACTTCATGGTTATTTACCGTTGCCCGCAACCGGATTACCGATTCTTACCGAAAGAAAAAGCCTGAGAATTTTTCCAGTAAAGAAAAGCGTGGAAGCGAAGAAAACGAAGATCTTTCATTTGCAGCCATTATCAAAGACCTTTCCCGTCAGCCTGACCTGATGTATGATCGCGCTGAAATCCTCGATGAGTTGGAAGACGCTTTAGAGGATTTGCCGGAAGCGCAGCGAGAAGTTTTTGTGATGCACGAATTTGAAGACAAAAGCTTTAAGGAAATTGCTGAAATCACTGGTGTATCAATCAATACGGCACTTTCCCGCAAGCGATATGCGATTCTTTACCTGAGAGAAAGGCTTCAGGACCTTTATAATGATTTGTAGTGATTAATTCAATGAAAACAGAAATATAAGAAAGATATGAGAAGAGAGAAACATGGAATAAAAATGCGATTTGGGATAAAACGATTTATCCTGGGTGCAATAGTAGCGACGATAGCTTCCGGATTTGCCGTAAAAATCCTTTGGAATGCCCTGATCCCGGTCCTGTTCGGCGGTCCATTTATCACTTTTTTCCAGGCTTTGGGAATCATTTTATTGGCCCGGATTTTATTCGGATGGGGGAAAGGCCACGGCCATTGCGGACACGGCCACCACTGCAGTCATCACAAACACAAGCGTGAATACTGGCGCCAAAAAATGGAAGAAAAAATGGAAGGAATGAGTGAAGAAGAGAAGAAAAAATTCCGTGAAGGATTTATGAAAGGTAGCAAGTGGGAAGTGAATGTGTTTGAGGTGGAGGAAGAAATTGAAGAGCAGGATTCGGAAACTGGCCCAGAGGAAGATGGAGATTCTGATGAAAAGAAAAAGTAAGTTTTAGCGTCAATTTATTGCGCCGTGGTTTTAACTCCTGGCTATTGCGCCGTGGTTTTAACCCGGCGCAATAGCATAAAAAACCCTTATGGACTGTTTGTCCAAACTCTTCTCAACCCTTGAGATTTCCCTCCAAATCCCTTAGGTTTACATGAAACAGGAAGTTCCTGATTCATGTAATGCCTAACTACTATGCGTCTGCCAGATTGTCTACTTTCATATATCTTATTTCCTTTGATATTAAATATGACAGTGTTAGGGGTGTCTCAAACATCAATCCAGATGTCTGATCAATACCCGCAATACTGGGCCTACAAAGGAAAACCAGTTCTTTTATTAGGGGGAACGGTGGAAGATAATCTCTTTCAGATTCCGGACCTGGAAGCGCATGTAGATCTTTTAAAAAGTGTAGGAGGAAATTATGTTCGCAATACCATGTCTTCCCGCGACAGTGGAAATGTGTGGGCGTTTTATTTTGATGAAAAGGAAGGCGTTTACGACTTGAGTAAGTGGAATGATGAATACTGGCAACGGTTCGAGAACTTCCTTAAATTGACAGCAGAAAGGGATATTATCGTTCAGATTGAGGTGTGGGCTACTTTTGATTTTTATCGGGATAACTGGACCGTGAATCCTTTTAATCCCAAAAATAACCGCAACTACACCGCCGAAAGAACCAAACTTCCTGAAGAAGTCAAAACCCATCCCACCCGCACGGATAACCCTTTTTTCTGGTCTGTGCCCAGCCAGCATCACAATATCCCGGTTTTACAATTCCAGCAAGCATTTGTTGACAAACTGCTTTCTCATTCGCTGAAATACGATCACATTCTCTATTGTATAGATAATGAAACTTCCGTTACTGCTTCCTGGGGGAAATTCTGGTCAGAATATATCCGGAAAAAAGGAAAAGAACTGGGCAAAAAAGTAGCGATCACGGAAATGTGGGACCCCTGGAATCTGGGGCATATTACGCATCGCGAGACGTTTGACCATCCGGAGTTGTACGATTTTGTCGAGATCTCGCAGAATAATCACCAACGCGGACAAAATCATTGGGATAATGGTCTGGCACAGATTCAAAGATTAAAGGCTTCTGGAAATCTTCGCCCTGTAACCAATGTGAAAACTTATGGGAGCGATCAGGGACAGCATGGAGGAGGTACTCAAAACGGAATTCAAAGCTTCATACGCAGCGTGTTTTTTGGATCGGCTGCGGTAAGGTTTCATCGGCCCACTTCTGGGTTGGGGTTGGGGACAGAAGCGCAGGCAGTCATTCGTAGCATGAGGGATCTTGCTAATCAAATGGATTTCTTCGATGCCATTCCCGGTAATGAATTATTAACCAACCGCGAAGAAAATGAGGCCTACTGTCGATATATCGCCGGAAAAACCTACGCAGTATATTTCACCAATGGGGGAGAAGTGGGGTTGAACCTGGAAAGCGCTCATGGAAAAGCTGATGTTTTATGGCTGGAAGTGATGACCAGTAAATGGCAAAAAGGAGGAGAGATAAACGGAGGGAACATTGCCCAAATCAAAGCGCCGGGTGAAGGGCACTGGATCTTATTACTGAATTTTGAAACCAGTGAAGAAGTCATTCCCCAATTGGACAATCCCGTTACATTATCTTATCTCAAACAACATTTGCAAAAAAATTCTCCCCGGCTCGTTTTAAACAAAAACATAGAAAAAAAGCTCAAACAAAAAGTAAAAACCGATCCGGTAGTAAGTAATTTGTATAAGGCCATTCAATGGAATGCTGGAAAAATACAAACTGAACCGCTCCTGGTAAGAAAAATGACAGGTCGTCGTCTCCTCCACGTTTCTCGGGAAATGCTTTATCGAATGAATATGCTGGGAATGGTTTATCGGATGGAAAAAGACAAAACCGTTCTGAAGCGCATCAATGAGGAAATTTTGGCTGTATGTCAGTTTTCAGACTGGAATCCATCTCACTTTCTGGATGTGGCTGAAATGGCTCTGGCAGTAGCAATCGGGCTGGATTGGACCGGGGGAGATTTACCTTTGCAGACGGTTCAAATTGCGGAAAAAGCGTTAATCGAAAAAGCGTTATTGCCAAGTTTTCCCGAAGGGGACGAACACTGGTGGGCAAAGGGTGACAATAACTGGAATCAGGTTTGTCATGGAGGGTTAATTGCAGCGGCGATTGTCGTGGCTGAAAAGGAACCAGAGTTAGCCGTAAAAACCATCCGCAGAGCATTGGAATACATGCCTTATGCTTTAAAAGAATATGGTCCTGATGGTGTGTATCCTGAAGGTTCGACCTACTGGGAATATGGGACCAGTTTTTCGGTAATAACTGCCGCCATGTTTGAAAGTGCTTTTGGAACTGATTTCGGAATGGCGGAATTTCCTGCTTTTAAAGAAAGCGCCGTTTTCCGCTGGCTGGCTAATGCGCCTTCAGGTATGTACTATAATTTTGCTGATTGCGGGGATCGCAGAGGCCCTAATGGAGATATGACCCTGGCCTGGTTTGCTACCAAAACCGGAAACCCGCAATTCTATGAGAAAGAGCGGTTTTTACGCCCGGCAGTAGACAGGGGCCAACTTCCCCGTCTGGGAGGA
>JAGQVA010000613.1 GCA_020438265.1 Bacteroidota bacterium | reverse complement strand
GGGTAGAGATTATCCAGGTTATTCTGTTTCAAAATTGACTGGGCGCGCCTGAGATCTTCCAGACTTTCTCCCTTCTGATCCAGGGTTTCGTGAAGATTAGCCAGAGCGATACAGGTTTTCGTATAAGTCTCCCAAAGGGCTTTTTTCTCGCTAATTTCCCTGATTTTGAGCAATAATGGCATAGCCAGGCTATCCTGATCATCGTGCTCCAGGGCAGTTGCAGCAGCCAATTGCACCTTTAATCCCATAGGTGAATCTGCTCTTCTTTCTTTTACCAGTTGCTCCAAAATTGGGCTCAAAAGATTATAGGCGCTATCGTTTTTAAATGAATTGATCAGATTATTTGCCCGGGTCAATGCTTTTTCGAGCGTAGCAGAGTCCACCGATATTTCATGATCAGGAACCTGTGAGAAACCTTTATGTATCCCAACACAAAAACATAATAATATACATATCGGCAGGGTTCGCATTCGCATGATTGAAAATTTGCAGGAAAAAAGGGAAATAGTCAGTCTTTTTTCAGACGGTTACTCTGGGGGCGCTTTAGAACAAAAGGGGACACTAAGGTAAGGAAAATGTGATGGGATAAAAAAAAGCAGGGAACAAATTGTTCCCTGTCGAAGAAAATTGATTCCTACTAGTGTTATTAATATTTTCTTCCTGCAAAAATGAGAAAAAAGCAGAGGTTATTTTCGGCAAATGCGTAGCATTTTCCGGCAAAATCATAGCGGGAGGCCAGAAAAATCATTACAGCTTCACATAACCAATTTCTCTCGATCCCAATTCCTGTACAGGACGGAAGTTTTCTCCCAAAATGGATTTAAACTTATCCAACTGCGCCTGAGAAGCCTGAATTTTATTTTCCATGATAATCCAGTTGACAGTCTCAGAACAAGGCGGTGTCGTGAGGGAACCCGCATAGGTGTAATAGCTGCGGTTGGCAGGTAGTAAATCATAAGCACTAAAAACAGAGTCCTTATTTACATAAGGTCCAGCCATTTCACTGACAGGTAATTTGTCCACAAATCGCTCCAAAAGCGGGTTGGCGTCTCCTTCTTCAATCATCACGCTGATGACCATATACCGATCATCCCAGATACTGCGATGGACAAAATGAACCTCCATGGGTGCATAAGATCCGTTGACCTGATGTTCACTATTGGTGTGAAAGTGGAATTGTCCGAGAGTAAAATCATCAAACAGGCCATTGGTTGTCGTGCCATAAGTCGCAAATGACCCGGGTTGCATATTAAATTGCAAGGTGTGACCATTATTGACGATATTCATTGAGGTTTGGCCTGGGTTAGTCGAAAGCGAAGGCAGGTTTGTTTTTTCAACCCACCCAGTGACATTAATCGGGCTTTGGCTTGTTCCACCGCAAGTTTGACCGTGATTACAGACAGAGTTCCAGCAGGCTGGTCCGCCAAAATCATCGTACCCCCATTCTCCTGTAAGGATGGCTTCCATACATGGATCTTCAGGCTCTGGTTCTGGCTCAGGTTTACATGCAGAAATCAGGAGGATGGCAACTGCACAAATTGACAGCAATCGAAAGAAATTGGAATTGGGTGGATTAATTGAGTTTTTCATTTTTTGGTTAATAATGTGAATAAAGGTAGAAAATGCGTTAAGGCTTTGTTACGGGTCAATCGCAGGTAGAAATATGCGTATTCTCTCTTCTTTTCCCCGTTTTGCGCCGTAGCGGCGCAAAAATAATATTTCTGGAAAAAATGTAGAATAGGGGCCCATGTTTCCGCCCCTATTCTTTCCAACCTTAACCAAAATCTATATTTTTCTCTTGAAGAGTTGTGTTTGTGTTGAAAATGGATAACATTCACTTTCTGAAAGTCCATCCTTATATGCTTTACTTGACCGGAAAAAGAGTCAAAAGCCCGGTATTTTGATATGTTTTTGTTTCAGGATTCATCAGGTTATATGTTCAAAGGCTGATATTTCAAATGTAGGAAGGAGAAAATAAAGGTTTTTCTACAAATCGGACATTTTTCGATTTCCTCGCATGTTGGCAAAAAATTTGTCTAATTGCTGATAAACAACTGCTTATATGCCAATTCTAACGCGAGATGCATTATTACCAACAATTAAAATTACTCAACCTGGCCTGTGGATTTTATTTGCCTGCTTTTTATTCAGCAGTTTTAGAGGAATAGCTTATAATGTGGTTTCAGATTCACTCATCTCTTATACAGGAAAACAATTAGACGAAGCCAGGGAAAAAAGGAATACCGATTTACAAGGTGCACTTCGAATTACGACTGACCTTCTCAAAAACCAATCAGTACAAAAACATGATTCATTATATAACTATGTCAAATACACACATAGTCTATACTTATTACTCCTCAATGAAAATATCAGGAGTAAGGAAATGATCATGGAGATCCTTCCGTATTATAAACAAACTTCTCAGCGAAGATGGACGATTCTTCTTGTTCGTTTGGGTTCTCTCAATATCAGGCTGGGAAATTATGAAGAGGCTCAGGACTACCTGAATAGGGCTCTTCCCCTAACTCAGACACTGGATTTGCCTATTAGCTACGGAATGATTTACCTCTATCTGAGCGATATGTATCAGCTCAAATCCGATTATGGGAATGCTTACAAAATGGCTGATTCGGCGTTACAAATCTTTCAAACCATCGGAAGAGATGACTGGATTTCTACTGCCCAGACCTCTCTGGCTTACATTTGTATCCTGGTCAAAAACTTTGAAGATGCAGCAGTATTTCTCGATCGGATTTTTAGGGAAGCTGACGATATTGAAAATAAAAATTTTCTGGTAAGGCCATTATTGTACTCCGGTATTATGCACTTTGAACAGGGCAATATACCACAGGCAAGAAAACAACTGGAGGAAGGATTGGAAAAAACCAATTCGATGGGCAATTATCCGGACCTTACGCTCATTTATCAATACATCAGTAAAATCTGTATTATGGAAAAAGAATATGAAAAGGCATCGAATTATATCAATCAGGCGCTTTCATATTCCAATCTATCCATGAATAAAAAGGATTTATTTGATAGCAAGATTATCCTGATCAATCTTGAGTTAATTACCAACCCCGAAAAAAACAACCTTGCCGAAGCCAAAGAAATATATGACTGGGCACTGGAAAACGAAGACTACGTCCTTTTAAAAGAATCGAGTGAATATCTCTCTGAGTATCATGTCAGACACAAAGATTATCAGAATGCGTTGAAATACAAGGAGGTATATGCCAATGCCTCAGAGAAAAAAAGTGAAAAAGAACGCCTGGACGAAATCCTCATTCTCCGGGAAAAAAACAAATTCGAGCATGAAGCGCATGAGCGTGAGCTGAATGAAAAAAAACTTGAGCTTCAGTTGGTAGCCAATCAGAAAATCAAAAATTATATGATTATCAGTTTGTGCATCCTTCTGGCAATGACAGGCCTCCTGCTTTATTACTTCAACCAAAAAAGGAAGGCCAACATGTCCCTGCATGTGACCAACCAGGAACTACACAAAGCAGAACGAACGCTGGCTTTCAAAAATGCGGAACTTCAAAAATATATCGAGTCTAATATCCAGCTGGAACAGTTTGCTCACGTCGCTTCCCACGACCTGCGGGCTCCTCTGATTACCATTAATAGCTTTGCAAAACTGCTTGATGAGACGGCTTCAGGTAAACTGGACGAAAACGAAAAAACATTTATACACTATATTCGGGCCAATGGCGAACAAATGTATGAGCTGGTCAATGACTTGCTGGAATATTCAAAAATCAATTCTCAAAAAATCAATATTTCCCGGGTAGATGTTCAGCAACTGGTTGAGAATATCATTTCCATGTTGCAAAATCAGGCTGACGAAAATAACGTTTCCCTCAAGATAAGCACTTCATTACCCGTCATTTATGCCGATGAAATTAAATTAAAACGCGTGTTTCAAAACCTGATCAGCAATGCGATCAAATTCTCTGACCCGAATAAGGATTCTTTTGTAGAAATATCCGGAGAGGAGGATATGGATAACTGGACTTTC
>JAGQVA010000612.1 GCA_020438265.1 Bacteroidota bacterium | reverse complement strand
CCTCCCCAATCGAGTTGAGGACAGGCTCCTCAAGAAGGGGGCTGGCGGCCAAAGAGAGAGCTTCCAGAGGAAGCTGGCCTAGCGGGAATCCCCTCTTGAGGGGATGGTGCTTGTGCGATGGGGTAAACACATACCGCCGTAGCGGCGCAAAAATCGGAATAAAACGTAATCGATTGATTTTTACCCACGTTTGGCTCTTAACAGAGCCTTCAAGAAGGCTTTTACCTCTTGATTCCTACTACTAACCGTTGAATGTACAAAGCTGTTTAATAAATGACAAAACCCCTGTAAATACAGAGGTTTTATCGTAAGTAACGGTCAAAAAAATAATTCTTATAAAAACTTGAAATTTACGGCTATACTCGAGAAAACTGGCACTCTCACACCATTGATTTCACCGGGAATCCATTTGGGCATTTCATTTACTACCCGTACTGCTTCTTCATCACAACCATACCCAATCCCTTTCATGACGCTTGCATTGGTAACAGAACCATCTTTTTCAATCACAAATTTCACATGTACTTTTCCTTCTATAGAATTACGTGCGGCCAAAGGAGGATATCTCAGTTTTTCAGAAAGAAACCGGTAAAGGGCTGCCTCACCACCGGGGAATCCGGGCATAATATCAGCTACCGAAAACGGCTTGTCATATTTTAGCGGTTCCCTGCGATCATTGCCTTCAGCAGTGGGGAGTCCTATTTCCGGTTCAAATTCATCACTTAATTTTGCGTCCAGTTCATTACTTTCCAGGTATTCGGTAGATTCCTGGTCCTGAATCGCAGACAATAACATAGAGTAATCTCTCAAGCTATAGAGCGTATCTGATCTTCCCGAAAGGCTGTCATTCACCACCAATGGTGAGGTATCATCCTGAAACAGCTCTTTTACGAGTTCCTGATTCAAATCATGCAGCGTATAGTGGCGGTAGGAAACTCCAGTACTCATAATTCCTGAAGAAAAAACAAATACGACCAATCCGACTATTAGCACGCCTACTCCGCCTCCAAGTATGAATATCTTCTTTTTCCGTTTCGCTTTTTCTTTGCGCTCCTTCTCAAGAATATACTCTACTAATTTTGATCGATCTCCGCTCATCGTTTTCTACTCTATTTTATACTTTATCTTTAATTAGATTATAACTGGAATTTTTCTCTGAAATCTGCGTAGAATTCTTTGCCCATCAAACGAGCGAAGATTTTATGCGTTTCTTCGATCATCCCCTGCTCGTCGGTATTATCAGCAGTAAAACCAATAAATTTAATTTCGACGTTTTTCTGCAGGTTCCACTTACGCTTGGAAACTACCAGGATATTATCTTCACTCAGGTTAGAATGAGGAACAGTAAGCTCTCTTACTTCTTTGAATACCTGTAAGATAAACTTCAATTCACTGCTGGTAAGTTCTTCGATGCTCAGTTTTTTATCAAGCCCGATTTTATTGACATAATCCTTCAGGGTTGTTCTTTCAATAAAATCGCGGAAGTAATACAGCCCTTCTTTTGCCACTCCCAACTCACTCATTTCATTATAGTAGGAAAGTTCTTTTTCATACAGCTGAATAAAACGAGCGACTTTCTCGGGACTATTGACCTCCTTGGCAGTAAGCACTTTGACTACTTTGGGTTCATGATCAGCATAAAGTGTTACTTTTTTGGTTGAGAATTCGGGGTCTTTCAGTGCGCCTTTGATCAGGAAAAGATCATTGAGACTCATTTTTGCCTCTTTCACTTCCTGCTTCCAGTTTCTTGTACCATTCTCTTCTTCTCTCCTGGCTTTGGCTTCCTTTTTCTCCTGAGCTTTTTTCACTTCTGGTTCAGGAAAACTTTCATCAACTACCGGCTCTTCTTTTTCCTTTGTAACAACCTTTGTTTCCGTTTTAGCGACTGGCTGAGTCTGTTCTTTGGTTTCAGGCTCGTTTTTTACGGCTACAGCAACCAATTCAGGCTCAGGTTTTACTTCTGGCTGATATTTCCCATTCTGTCCGTTTACGGAATTGGTGACAACTACGGGTTCTTCTTTAGATTCCTCCTGAGGTAATTCTTCCTCCTGAATGTTTTCTGCAACCGGTTCTTCTTCTTTGGTTTCTACTACTACTGGTTCTTCTTCTTTTTTCTCTTCGGCAACCGGTTCTTCTTTTTCTTCAAACTGAGGCTCTTCGACTACAGGCTCGGAAGGACTCTCTTCAACAGCTACGACCTCTTCTTGTTCTTCTTTTTCTTCTGGCTGTTCATTTACATGATTATCATCAACCGAAAATTCCTCATCGTCGTCATCCCCTCCGCCAATACTTTCCTCTTCCTGTTTTAACTCAATGGCGCTTAAAACCTCGGTGATATTCCATTTAATAACTACATCAGGAATTTGCAGACGCTCACCACGAGCAACATACATTTCCTCGTATTCTTCTTTTTTGGATGGATCCACACAATTTTCACGAATTTCCTGCAACAAACTTTCACGGTCTTCTTTGACTTTCAGCTCGTTAGCGATTTTCATTCGCTTCTCTTCTTCTTTTCTTCTTCTTTCCTCCTCTTTGCGTTTTCTCTCAATTTCCTCTTCCTTGACTTTTTCTGCCTCAAGCACTTCCATGGTCCGGCACGCCAGACCATCAATGATCATATTATACTCGTCTATATCCATATCCCGGCCAATGCTAAAGAGCTTGCCCCGGAGTTTTAATTCTTCTTCAAAATATATCTGAAGGGCTTTATTTTTCAGAAAATCGCCCAATAAAACCACATTCTCGATTCCTTTTTCCTGAATGGCATGTTCCCCCAACTTACCGTTTAACTGGTCTTTATTCGTTGTAAACAAATCCAGGTATTTTTCCTCAGAAAGTTTGATCTCGGCTTCAATACTTACCATGTCCGTCGTTTTGGAAAAAGTAAAACGATAGTCATCATTAGGATTCATTAGCTGGAAAGCCAGATCAGTTTGTCCTTTTACATCTACCGACAGTCCGGAACTGGAAAATTCAGTCAGGAGTTCGTTAAGAATATTTTCGTTTCCTGCGGAACGGCCAAAATTTTTGAAAGGGTAAAATTCAAATTCCTCATCGAAGAATAAAGCATCCCGTCCGATTTCCTTCACTTCGCCTTTTGACTCAGCATTTGAATTCCGGATATGGTAGCAGAGGTTAGTATAATCCCCCAAAGACTCCAATACCAGATAATTACTGCCGGAAATTTTATTCTGCTCTTTGAGTCCTGAAACGAAAGAAACAACCAGATTTTCACCCAAAACAAAGGAAAGTTCTTCTCTGTTTTCAATGATTTTGATTGCTTTTTCCCGGTCGTTATTCTTAAAATCTACCGGAAAAGCCAGAGATGTAGGAATATGATCCTCCACATTCACATTCTGGTTTTTAGCATACTCCCTGTAGGAGTCAATAATTACAGACAGGTTGTTTTCCAACACTTCAAAAGATGGTCTACCTTCAAAATTGATATGAGTATTGCCATCTATTTCAAACAGATGAGATTGATCAGTCTTAATACCAGCAAGTAGTTTTTTCTTTGTAAAAATAATGCAGAGCATGCTTTTCTTGGATTATTTGGGTTGAGATTTGTTGCCGTAAAAACACATAACCTAGATTTTTCCCGTGTACGCGAATTACCAAAAGCCAGAACCGCCAGGCAGTCTGGGAATCGATATATATAAATTAAATTTTCAGCCAAAGATCACTGAAAGGAGCGATAAATAAATTAGGCAAGGAGGGAAGATTACAAGATGCTTTCCCTAAATAAGCAAGAACTATGCTCATTTTTGACGGAAGATGTATGAATGGAGAAAAATTAGTTTTGTTTGGTAAATTCCGAAGGATGATAAACAGGTAATTCTGCGTGAATGGTATGATGGTTTATTTCTTCCCCAAAATCATCACCGTCTCATAATGTCTTTCCACTTTTCCCCCACATGCATCAATCAAGTCTGCGATAGCATAAAAAAATGATTCCCGCTTTTTGGGCAGGAGATTCATCTGCATGGAAAATGTACTGAGAAGCCCCAGGTAATCCTCTTTCTGATAAAC
>JAGQVA010000611.1 GCA_020438265.1 Bacteroidota bacterium | reverse complement strand
TGACCGAACCATCAACAATTCCTCCACCCAGGACGCGGTTCATTTCAAGATCTTTGGTAATGAGGCGTTTTTCGTTGGACGATTCAATCTGAGCAAGGGTTTTAGGCTCTGATTTTGAGCTATTTACATTCGAAATATTTCGTTTTGACGTACTACTGATGATTTCCTCGACCAGTGTTCCCCATTCCTTACATCCTGCGCATTGTCCCTGCCATTTTAGGCTTTCTGTACCACATGACTGGCAGACAAATACTGTTTTAGATTTTGCCATGGGTACAAAAATATGGTATTTTCGGGGAAAATGTAGATAAAAATCTGAAATCCTTTGAGTGAATTTCGCCAGACTTCAAAAAATGAAAGGTCTGAAAAAGGGGGTATCTAAAAAATGTAGAATAGAGATTTATGCATGTAAAATTCCTGGACAAAATTTTTCCTGAAATGTATGGAATTTATTTATAAAAAAAAAATCATCATCTTTTCATATTTATTTTTACCCTTTCACATGAAATAATAACTCTGATTTATGAAGAAAATGTATAGGTAAAAGAGGTCATATTTCCTCTGAATATTGGTTTGGAATCATTAGTAAATCAGACGATACTTAAGCTGGGTTGAGTCTGATTGTAAGCTAAGAAAACCTTTGTCATTGCCAAATCTAGCCAATGCGTTACTATTCTGATGAAATATTTTAAAAATTAAAGTGTTGATAATCAATGGGTAATATATTTTCTTCATGATTATGGTCATGTTTTTTACAAATTTATTAAGATTATATAGGCTTATTTGGCAAGAATTTGTAATTTTGGGGCAAAATAAGCGTTCAAAAATTGAATTCTGTTTCACAGCCTTGTTAAAATTAAATCTAGGCCAGAAACCTTTCAGTTTACGGAAACTTGTAGGAACCCGAAATACATTAAGAGGAATTACGATACTTTAGTCAAAATCTTATGTGATTTTGGGTGGGATAGGATGATATATAATGGGTATTAAATGAAGATGAATCAGAAGAATGTCATAGGTTATTCTAACAATAATTTGTTGGGAGGATGGTCTAATGTATACAATAAAAATATTATAATATTAAGAATAAAGAGGGTCCATTTTGGGCCCTTTCATGTTTAATTATTTCCCTGTCAATGATAATTACAACAAATGCTTTCCCTTACAAATTCCTCATGGAAGCCAAGCTTCGTGCTGAGGGATTTGCTTATCCGAATTTCCTCAAAGATTTATTGAAAAAACGAGATGTTTCGGATGTTGAGAAATTAAAAGAATTTTTCTCCATTGAATTACAGAATGCTTCAGTACAGAACCAAAATTCGACTGAGTATTTTCTGTTTATCGCACGTAATGCCTTGCTTTATGCATTCCTTTCCAAGGATATTGAAGGCTTTGATTATTGTGTCGAACTGATTAAACATCGAATGGTTGCCATTAGAAATATTTCAGCCATTGATGTGAACCTGGAAGCCTGGGAACAATATTTACAATTGATTTCAGTAGCTTTTTTAAGACTGATCAAATATAAACCGATTGAAACTTTCGAGGAAGAAATCAGCAATCTGGATTGGGCAATATTTGATAAGTCCTTCATTGGGCAAGTTTCTTCTCTCATAGGTATTGTTTATGTAGAAGAAGATAACGACGACCAAAGGTCAAAATCCCGGATATGGCTAATGAAAGCTGTAAATGAGACCTCTTTTGAACTGAATCTGGTTAATTATTTATTCCTGATTAAACATTTCCTGGGCGAAAAGAATGGAGATAATCTTGAAAGAATACAGCAGATCATCAGTAGTATCAAATCTGGAATGACAAAGGTGAGTGACCCAGTCATATCACATTTATTTGGTAATGCGATTCGAGAAATCGAAGCAGTTCGCGATGCGCATCATTTAGACCTGTTTAGCGATCATCAGGCACAGGAGAATCACTATCAATTAAAAGCACAACAAATTGAAGAAATTTTAAGTGATTCAAGCCTGAATATACCTGGTTTTACAAGATGGGGTTTGGAATCTGCGTTAGCAGGTTTACATCTGTTTTTATCGAATCTTGCTGAAGAGGAAGTTGTTCAGGAAACTTTTAGCTCCAAAGCGATTAAGCATAGCCAAAAAGCAATTGAAATTGCTGAATCCAGAAATGATCATCCTGTTGTTTTATTGAGTAAATTAAATCATATCAATACAGCAGTTCAATCAGGTCATTCTTTGCCAGAAAAAGATGTAAAGGAAGTGGCTCAGGCATACAAAAAATCAAAGGTTTATCCAGATTATGTCACAGCTTTAAAAGCCTATTTGGACTATGTTGCTTCCAGTGGTCAGTCTGCAAAATCGGAAGATTTATTATCTGAAATCATCAAATATGGCAGCAAACGACTTGAGGATGGAGGATTCTATTTGATCATTCAGGGTCTTGGTCTTGCTAATGGTGCATTTGATCTGGAAAAAGATAAACCAGGTGTTTCCTGGATGGTCTCTTACCTTTACGAATTCTTTGAAAGAATCATGGGAGTAATTGACTCTATTGATGAATTTATGGAATGGACTGCAAAATCTCAAATTGAAGATTTTAGAAATAATTATGTAGATTTTGAGCCTTATTCCCACTTCAATATCAAGGTATACTATGCCTATCAGTATTACCAGTTTAAACTGATGCGGGTAGGGGCTTTGATCAATAATGATCCGATCACTTTAAAGTTATGTGAAAATGCCATCGCCTCTTTTGATGATGAAAATAACCCCATGCATTTTATCAAAGCCAGTTGGGCAGACTTTAAAGACGTTCCTAATGAAGTAAGAAATAAAACACTGAATAAGTGTATCAATATATCTAAGGGAGATCTTCCTCTGGCAGCTGATCATCTTGAATTTTCATATCGTAACCTGAGAAGTTATATCACCTTTAAAGAGGTAAATCGATTAGGGTTTTTCCTCAATATTCAGGAAACAAATAATCGTCAGCTTGAGCAGGGAATCCGCCTGATGTTCTACGATTTATACAAAAAGGGAACCATCTTCGAGGTTGTTTTTGATATGCCTAAATTCCTTGTAGATTATGCTGAAAAAGGCTTTTTCTCACAAGATCTGGAGGAAAATCTGAATATTAAAGGAACTACCGCCAAGAAGTATATCAAGATCATGATTCAAAATAAAATGATCAAACAAGATAAGACTACCCAGCGGAAACATTATTATAAACTGCTCAAAGAAAATGTCATGAAGCGGTTAGGTTCTGATCAGGCAACTTTGATTAAGTAGTGGTGAAGGCTGTTGGCTTTTAGCCTTTGGCCTTTAGCTAATTGCCAAAAACCAAAGGCTAAAAACTAACAGCCAATTACTAAATAATTATTAAATTTGTAGAAGTGAAAGAGATTCATTCTCTTTCACTTCTTATTGTTTTATTGATTAAATAGAAATACATCTTATGGCAGGTCATAGTAAATGGGCCAATATCAAACATCGAAAAGGTGCTCAGGATAAAAAAAGATCCAAGCTTTTTACCAAACTTTTGAAAGAGGTAGCGGTATCAGCGCGTGAAGGTGGAGTAGATCCCGATGCTAATCCCCGCCTTCGTATGGCTATTAAAAATGCTAAAAGAGCGAGTGTTCCCAAGGACAACATCGAAAAAGCAGTTAATAAGGGTTCTGGTGCCGATGGAACCAATTACGATGAGGTTAACTACGAGGGATATGCATCAAATGGAGTAGCTGTTTTTGTAGAATGTCTGACAGATAATCTAAAGCGGACAGTAGCAAACGTGAGATCTTATTTCAATAAGTATAATGGAAGTCTGGGAAAAAGTGGGTCCGTAGATTATATGTTTGACCGAAAAGGAATCTTTATTTTTCCAGTAGAAGGGCTTGATGAAGAGGAAATTATGCTGGAACTCATGGACGCAGGACTGGAGGATATGGAAAGGGAGGAAGACAATTTCGTCGCCACTTGTGCTTTTGAAGATTATGGTGCGCTGAACGCCAAACTGGAGGAGTTGAATATTGAAGCAGAGAGTTCTTTAGAAAGAATTCCGGCTAATACGGTT
>JAGQVA010000610.1 GCA_020438265.1 Bacteroidota bacterium | reverse complement strand
CCCAGCCAGGTCATCAGGCCAATCATCGGAGCATGCTCCCAATATCCCCAATCGATATGCTGGCCATACATCCAGTAATAGGCTTCGTCATGAAAAAGTTCGGTAAAATAACCCTGAATAATATTGAGAAAGGTCCACCCCAACAGAAGGACCAAAGACAAATGTGAGTATCTCTTATTTTTCTCTTTTTTCCCTGACATTAACAACAAAGGTAATATCCATTTGTGAGTTTATGTCTGTATCAGGAGGGAAAAGATCTTTTCTTTATTTATTGAAAAGACCTTCCAGGTTTTCGAAAACCTGGAAGGTCTTAACTAAAAGTGATAGAAAACTAATTATGATTAATTACATCCCATATCCCTCTTGGAAATAATATCATTATTGGGGAAACACACTCCTGAAGGTAAATAATTGGGATTATAACGATCCAGAGAAGGATCTTTCAAAGCATGTTCAATAAAATACGTAAGATGCGTAATTTCTATCTCTGACAATTCCAGGGGTACAAATTCCGGACTTAACTGATTTAAAGGAACATTTGAGTTCTCTGGAAATGCACGATTCTTATACTCAACCACTTCCCGCACTGAGTTAAAAGTTCCACCATGTCCAAAAAATGGGGAATTGACGAGGTTGTAAAGTTGTGGTACTTTGAACTTGTACATATCTTCCGAACGACCAGTAAATCCTCCACGACCTAAATTGGCGGTATTATTATCCTGATTCTCAATGTAAATACCATCCCCGTTTAAGTCTGCCATTCCCAAAGCGTGAAAAGACATATCATTAAGCGCAGGTCCTTTATGGCAGGAAACACAACCAGCTTTACCAAAGAAAAGCATTGCTCCTCTTTTTGAGATCGCGTCCATCGCTCCGGCCTCTCCTTTTAACCATCTCTGGAAAGGAGCCTCATTGGAAAGTAAAGTACGCTCGTAAGCAGCCATGGCCAGTCCAGCCGTTTCCTTCGAATAACGATCTATTTCGGGAACGTCAGAAAACGCCTGATCGAAAAAATCCTTGTATTCCTGAATTTTAATAATACTATCTACACCCATTCGATGAACGTCCAAACCTGCAATCGCCTGTGTCTCTGTTCCTTCATATCCCAAATGATTTTTCTCAATGGGAGTTCCTGAAGCCCATGCTGCTTCTGTTCCCAGGTTCATCCCGGATCCTCCAAACTGTCCGTTCCAGAGTACAACTTCCTGGAAAGCGATATTCAGATTTGAAGGAGTCCTGATTGGCTGGCGGTCTATATTCGCAGGATCATAATCAGCACTGGGTTTTCTTTTTTCCCCATTCACCCCAAAGCCAAGTCCTCCTTCACCGAGTCCCTGTTGTATACATGCCTGAAACCCTGCATCTGCAACATGACAACTTGCACATGAATAAGTATAGAGTCCCTCAGTCTTTTTAGGAAAAATCCCCATTTTAGGTTCGTGAAACAATCTTTGCCCCAATGCTACCTTTTCAGCCGTCAGTGGATTGAGAGGATCCTGTGGAATTTGGCCAAAATCATGACTTTCGGGAAGTAAGAAAACCTCCATACCTTCTCCTCCTGATGCCTCAAGTAACACAGTTTCTAACTGCGCATCCAGGTCAATAACACCCGGTGTTTCAATCATTTGACAATTGGCAAGAAGAAGGGCGAGGAAAAAAACAGGATAGATTTTCTTCATAAGTCAGGCTAGCTGTTTGCACATTTATTCAACGCTAGCGTTCCAAGTTCCAAGCCAAATAAAGAAGGAGGCGCAAATCATCAAAACAAGGTCGGAGGAGGCGTGAATGGTAAAATTAAATCGGGAGAATCGTTCTTTACATTCCCTACCAAAGGCGATACCGGATAGGCTTTCATGAGGGTGGACGGAAAGGGTTTTAATAGCGGAATAACCTCTTCCGAATCACGAGCCAGGAGCCATTTTTTTCCTTCTTCTTTATTCAGAATCGCTGGCATCCGGTCGTGAATACCTTCCATCAATTCATTCGGCGTTGTGGTAATAATGGAAAAGGAATGAATGATTTTCCCCTCCGGATCTATCCATTCATCACTGACTCCGGCCATATAAAAAACCTTTTCGCTTTCCATCAGAATTCGATAAGGTTGTCTTCCGGAAGCCGTTTTTTTCCATTCATAAAATCCATCAGCCAGTACCAGACAACGACTTCTTTTTATCGGATCGCGATAGGCCGCTTTTTCAGTAATCGTTTCAGCTCTGGCATTGATCATCATAAAACCAATTTTGATATCATTAGCCCAGTGTGGAATCAGCCCCCATCGCATCAAGTGAATTCTACGGGAATCTCTCTGAGGAATTACAGGAGCATATTGTGAAGGTGCCAGGTTATAGCGCGGTTGCCATTGAATGTCTGTCCCTTCAGGCTTGACAATTAAAGCGGGATCGGGGTTTTGAGTAAAGGAGTATCTTCCACACATGATATCATCGATTCTATTAAAGGTAAAAATGGCAAAATTCTGCGACAAAATCTCCATTAAACCGAGTATTTAGTATATTTAGAAGGTATGAAAATCAGATTACTGTATCTCAGCTGGATAAGTATATGTTTGCTCAGTCTTTCAGAAATTTCTGCCCAAAACGCCTTTCACAGACAGATAAGAGCGCTTTGGCAACTGGCGGATTCCCTTAAAGATGAGAAGGCCTTTGAGCAGGCTTTTGATGTTATGGATGAAGCGCTCAGGATTCAGGAAACCAGAAATGATCAACCAATGAGTGATATTGGCTACAGTCATCTGCTCAAAGGGCGAATCTATTTACTGACTGATTATTGTGCGCTGGGGGAACCACATCTTGCCAAAGCCATTGAGATTTTCACCCAACTGGATTCTGCGGAATATTTATACCGTTCCATGAGTCGGATGGCGGAATTGCATAAAATCCTGGGAGATTATGAAACTTCCAATTTTTACTACCAGCAAATCATTGATCTGGCGCCCAAATACTGGGACGCAATCAGTGCCAAAGCAGGCGTCGCTTATGGCAATATTGGGTTTAATTATTTTTACCTGGAAGATTATGAAACCTGCCGGTCATATATTCAGAAATACAGGCAAATTCTGGAGGCAGCACTACCCGAATTCAATATGAGTCTGGCCAAATGTTATAGCAATTGTGGAAGTATTTACTGGCAAATGAATCAACTTGAGGAGGCTGAGGATTATTACTTAAAATGTCTGAATATTTATCAAAATCTGCTTCCTGACGACGATAAGCATTTCCTCGAATTATATAATAATCTGGGAGGCCTTCATTTGAGCAAATCAGACACAACTCAGGCGCTTCATTTTTACAGTCAGGCTATACAAATTGAAAAGCGGATTACCGGAGAACCTGAGGATAGTTTACAATATCTAAATGGTGATTTCGATGTAGCGCAGGAATATTACCAGAGAACCCTTCGCAGGAGAAGGGAAATGTATGGCGTTTTGCACCCTTCGACTCTGGGTTGTTATCTCTATATTGGTGATGCCCAGCTCAAACAAGGCCTTACAGCCAAAGCGTTGGAAAGTTATCATATTATTGTTGACGGACTTACTCCTCATATTCCATTAGCAACTGTTTACGATCAGCCTGAAGAATTTTCTCACATTGATGACGAACCTTTGTTGCTAAAAGCGATTACAAGAAAAGCAAAAGCATTTTGGCAATTATATCGTCAGACGGGAGATAAGGAAGCATTACATCACGCTTTTTCCAGCTACATGATTGCTTCTGAACTGATTGATCAAATTCGAAGAGGATATAAAACAGAACCTTCCTATCTTTTCTGGACCCAAAACCTTAAACCGATTTATGATGAAGCCGTTTCGGTGAGTTATGAATTATGGACACAAACTGGCTCACCAGCCATTCTCGACTCAGCTTTTTCCCTGGCAGAAAAAAGCCGTTCTTTTAGCCTGAAATTGGGATTAAGAGATCAGAAAGCCATGTCATTTTCTCACATTTCCCCGGAATTTCTTCAATTAGAGGCGAATCTTAAAAAACAACTGAATGAGTATCATCAGGCAATCCTTCAGGAAAAAACCAAAGGGAATAA
>JAGQVA010000609.1 GCA_020438265.1 Bacteroidota bacterium | reverse complement strand
TCGCTGGCGCATCAACTTTAGCCCTTTCCATCGTTCCTCAACAAGGGTAAAGACTTCATCCTCAGATCGGGTTTTCAGGTCTGCCAATAATTCGGTCATACTGCCAAAACAGGCAAAACCTGCATTACGTGTACTCGCACCGCTTGGGATAGGGCCCCGCTCAAAAATTACCACACGCCAGTCAGGGTGAGCTTCTTTGAGGGTAATTGCCGCATTCAATCCGACAATACCACTGCCAATAATCAGCGCATCAATTCGCTGGAAAAATGTATCAACTTCCCAAAAGCTAAGGTTCATATTGTAGGGATTACACAAACAAAATTGTAGTAAAAGAGGTCTTTAACAATAATCCGGAGGATTTTTGCCATTGAGTTTAAGAATCGAATCAAGTCTGATTACCAGCCCATGGTCCATTTTCAAATATTCAACCCGATCTGTAGCGCAATAAACATCTACAATCGTTCCCTGAGTTTCCAGCGGCTTTTCCTCCTGCGAATACTCAATCAGAACCGGATTTTTACGCATGGCAAGAAGTTCCAACTGGTCATAAAAGCTACAGGCAACGGGAATATAATTGTCTTTCATTTGTCTTATTAATAAAGTCTAACTCTTACATTTGCATTCAAATTCAAACAAATTTATCACTTTACGATGAAGAAAAACTGGTCCCTCGTTATTATTTTTTTATTCATTTCGCTGTATGCCTACCCACAAGGCCATATTGAAGCAGCGAAAAAATATCTGGATAAACACATTACCAAATGGCAATTGCAGCCTTCAGATATTCAGGATCTTGTGGTTACAGATGCCTATCAATCTGCTCATAATGGAGCTTATCACGTATATTTGGGACAAAGATTTAAGGGAATTGAAATCCTGGATGCTCATGCACAAGTCCATCTTCTGAAAGATTTAAAAGTAGTGAGTGTTAATCAAACGCTCATCGACAATTTACAAAATCGCGTTCCCTCTCTGAGTCCCTCCATTGGCGCCCGAAATGCAATCGAACTGGCAGCAAATGCGCTGGATATTCCTTTTTCAACTGCTCCAACTCTCACACAAACTGCCGAAGGACCTGACCAGAAATCCAAATTTTCTTCTCCTGAAATCTCTCTGAACCCTATTCCCGTCAAACTCATGCTTGTAAAGGAAAAAGGAGGACAACTCAGACTTGCCTGGAACCTACAAATGTATGAGCTAAGCACCTTAAACTGGTGGGATCTTTGGGTAGATGCCAATAGCGGGAAACTTTTGGAAAAGCGAAATTGGGTCAATAACTGCGACTGGGAGGCTTCAGAAAATATAGATGACTGTGAAGAGCATTCTGTAGAAACAGAATCTCGTTCTATTCCTCTTCCCCTTTTTCCCAAACCCAATGGAGCAAACGAATACAATGTTTTCCCTTCTCCCCTGGAAAGCCCGCTGGACGGCCCCAGGGCCCTGCTTTATGATCCTTCGGATTCACTTGCTTCCCCCTTTGGCTGGCATGATACATCTGGGGTAGCCGGACCCGATTTTACCATTTCCAGAGGAAATAATGTCTGGGCCAGACTTGACCATAATGGTTCAAACAATGGAGGTGCCAGTGCAGATGGAGGTCCAACCCTCGATTTTGATTTTCCACTGGATTTAAATCAGGCTCCCATCACTTATACAGATGCAGCAGTAACTAACCTGTTTTACACAAACAACCTCATCCACGATGTCATGTATCACTACGGGTTTACTGAAGTGGCTGGTAACTTTCAGCAAAATAATTATAATCGAGGGGGAATTGGCGGGGACTTCGTCAATGCTGATGCACAAGATGGCGCAGGCCGCAATAACGCCAATTTTGCCACACCCGGGGATGGCGTAAATCCCAGAATGCAAATGTTTCTTTTTGGAGAATATCTGGACTCTATTCAAGTAAATAGTCCTTCAGCCATCAGTGGAATGTATATTTCTGCCGGGGCGAGTTTTGGAAACCAGACTTATACAAATATTACTAATCAAGTGGTACTTGTGGAAGACGGAACCGGAAATAATTTTGGATGCCAGACACTCACGAATACCAGTGCCCTGAACGGGAAAATTGCACTGATCGATCGTGGTTCATGCAATTTTGTGGTGAAAGTGGGAAATGCAGAGGCGGCTGGTGCTATTGCCGCAGTTATTATTGATAATGCTCCCGGAAATCCTACCAACCCATGGGGAAATGGGTTTAACATTGGAATTCCTTCAGTGATGATTACAATGGATCTTGGTAACCAGATTAAAGCTGAGCTAAACAACGGCCAATCAGTCTCTGTTACCCTGCGTCGTAAATCGCTAAGAAATAATCCGCAGACCAAAGACGGGGATTTTGACAACGGAATTATCATTCATGAATATGCACATGGAATCTCCAACCGCCTGACAGGTGGGCCAGCAAATGTAAACTGTCTGACCAATCTGGAACAGGCAGGTGAAGGCTGGTCTGATTTTTATGCTATTGCTTTTACTCATCAGGCCGGAGATCTGGCGAATACGCCTCGTCCAATCGGTGATTATGCATTTGGGTATGGTATTCGCCCCTATCCTTACACCCGGGATATGAATGTAAATCCGATGACTTATAATAGCATTTCCAGCGTATCGATTCCTCACGGAGTTGGTGCGGTATTCTGTACCATGATCTGGGATATGTACTGGGATCTCGTGGATCAGTATGGGTTTGATTCTGACCTTTATCATGGAACCGGCGGGAATAATATTGCCATTCAATTGGTAACAGATGGATTGGCCTTACAGCCCTGTAGTCCAGGTTTTATCGATGCCAGAGATGCCATTCTCCTTGCAGATCAGATCAATAACGGAGGCGCGAATGAATGTCTGATCTGGAATGCTTTCGCTCGCCGGGGATTAGGGTATAGTGCCAGTCAGGGAAGTCCTTCTGATGTAAATGATGGAGTGGAAGCCTTTGACATTCCCCCGGGTTGTCAGCCTATTTTATTGATGGAAAAGACGGTTGATAAAGAACAGGTTCAGGCTGGTGATACTTTAACTTATACCTTCTGGATAAAAAACCAAACCAAAGTAGATCAAACCAATGTCGTTATTAACGACACCCTGGAATCCAATCTGACCTATATTTCCGGCTCAGCTACCTGCGGAGCAACCGAATCCAATGGGATTATCTCTATCCCTCTGGGCACAATTGCTCCAGGTGGTATTCAAATCTGCACCTTTCAGGCAAGGGTAAATCCCAACGCGCCCTTTACCTCTTTTCTTTTTAGTGATGATCTGGAGAATAATCAATATCCCTATACAAAAATCAGCCAGGTAGGTACAAATGCATTTGTCCTGGATACGGTGAATCCTCATAGTGGACAGTATGCCTATTTTGTACCAAATGCACCTGCCCAAAATGATCAGATTTTAATGATGCCTGTACAAAACTTACAGGGTAATCCGATTTTGTCTTTCTGGCATGCATTCGTTACGGAGAATGAATGGGATGGTGGATTTGTCGAAATTTTACCGACCACGACTACCGGAGTATGGGAAGATGCGGAACCTTATATGATTTTTAACCCTTACAACTCAAAAGTAGGAAATAATAACCCGGCAGGAGAACGTAACGCCTTTAGTGGAAACAGCAAGGGGTATATACGCACAGTCATTGATCTTTCTCCATTTGTCAATCAACCGATTTTTATTCGATTCCGGTTTGTTTCGGATGATAATACCGTGGAAGATGGTTGGTGGATCGATGACATTGCTATCACTCAAGGGGCAGAATCTGCTATTGGTAATGAAGCGTTTGCCTCTTCGATGGAGGGAGAAATGGCCTACGATTCCGTTAATTTGCGGACTATTGTTCTGGAAGGTTCTTCTACCAGTATAGACAGAGATCCTGAAGGTGTGAAGGTGAAAATGTTCCCGAATCCCACCACAGGCCTGGTAGCGCTGGAAATTGAAGGATTGAAGCCGGGAAAAATTGAATTAGACCTGCGCCATGTAACAGGGCAAGAAATTATGCGGGAAACGGTTTCTCTTTCAGGAACTTCTCTCCAAAAACAAATCGATCTCT
>JAGQVA010000059.1 GCA_020438265.1 Bacteroidota bacterium | reverse complement strand
CGGGGAATCTGGTCAGTTTCTTAAATACATCACAGGGAACCGGAATGACCTTTCAGTGGGACTTTGGAGACGGGATCGGAACTTCTACCCTGGCCAGTCCAACGTATGCATACAGTGATACCGGTCATTATGATGTGAAACTCATCGCTACAGATGTAAATGGTTGTGTAGACAGTATTACGATACCAAATGTTGTTTATATCGAACAGTTTGAGGCTAATTTTGCAGGAGATCCTATTACGGGAATCTGTCCTCCGCTTAATACTCAGTTTTCGGACTCTACCATTGGAAATGTAGTTGCCTGGACCTGGACCTTCGGCGACGGTTTTGGAATCAGTCAGTTGCAAAATCCTGCTTATGTGTATTTCCAGCCCGGTAGCTTTGACGTTACTCTCGTTGCGACTCATGAAGATGGTTGTCAGGATACCGTCACCAAAGCCAATTATGTACAACTTGCCGGACCAAACGGAATATTTGTTGTAGACCCGCTGAATGTCTGTCTGGGAGATTCTATTTGTATTACCGCCGTCACTACAGGTGCAATTATGGCTACGATAGACTATAGAGATGGAAACGTGGATACAAGGACCAATTTATCGGGTCTGACTGACACAATCTATTCATGCCATTTGTATGAAAACCCTGGCAGATTTTCTCCCGTTATCGTGCTTGAAGATGCTCAGGGTTGTGTCTTTACTCTTACCTCTTCTGATACGACTACTGTATATAGTCTTCCAAACGCAGGAATATCTCCGCTTGATACGGTTGGTTGTTTACCATTTACTCTGTCTCTCTTCGATACCTCTATTCCCGGAGATTCAGCCATTTCAACCTGGATCTGGGATCTGGGAGATGGATCGACTTCCAGTCTCCAGAATCCAGTACATACCTATCTGATTGATAGTACATACCAGGTCAAACTGATGATAACAGATATAAATGGTTGTGTCGATAGTGCTGAGACCAGTCTTACAGCGGTTCAGGGCATTATTGGAGATTTTGAAGCGAGTGATACCATGGGTTGTGCTCCGATAGATATCAGCTTTACGGATTTGAGTACCAATGGCCCGGCTACTGACTGGACCTGGATATTTGGTGATGGAAACATGTTAAATGGAGTGGCAAATCCCACTCATCCATACATGAATGATGGTCTCTTCGATGTAACATTCATTGTTTACGATGCTTTGGGTTGTACTGACACTGTTGTAAAACCTGCGTATATTGACTTAAGGCACCCGGAGGCTCATATTTATTCAAATATTACTCAGGGTTGTAATCCGCTGATTGTAACATATTATGGAGACAGCTCTGTATCAAACTCTCCCATTCTTCAATATGAATGGTGCTTAACAGACCTGGGAACAGGACAAACAACCTGTCAAACTACGACCATTGACTCCATTGATATAAATTTCCCCGATCCCGGCAATTTCCAAATGACCCTGGCCATTACAGATGATCTCGGTTGTTCTGATACTTCCACAGGCGTCAACCTCATTATTGATCCAAGAGTGATTCCTCCACCAATTGAAATCCAAAGTGTAAGCGTAACGGGGGACAATTCTGTTCAAATTTCATGGGAAGGCTATCCTGGTGCAGACTTCGTTGAATATGCCGTTTATCGGGTGGAAGGAAATAATAACACTTTGATTGGAAATATTTCTGCCCAGAATACCACTACCTTTACCGAGACAGGACTTGATACCAGAAATAATTCATACTGCTATAAGGTACTGGTTCAAAATTTATGTCTTGAGTATTCTGTCCTTACTGAAACAGAAGCACACTGTACCATTGATCTGGAAACGACCCCTGGTGTTGATTCAATCGTTCTGAACTGGACTCCTTATGTAGGGTTCCCGGTGAATCAGTATGAAATTTATCTTGCAGATGATTATAACCCTGGTAATCATACACTTCTGGGTATCGTACAGGGAGATGTTCTGACTTTCACAGATTTTTCTACTTTCTGTCGGGACTCGATTTCTTACCGGGTACGCGCGATCAGTCTTTTCGGTGCCGCCCAGAATTCTTATAGTGATCTAAGTGTTGATGCCCCTATTCACCTCCTGCCTGTTCTGGATACAGACATAATCACTGCTACGGTCGCAAATGACTCCGTGGTAGACATTAGTTGGACTGAGTATATGGGCTACTTGCCGGATCGTTATTTATTACAAAAATCTTTAAATGGGCAGAACTGGGATTCCGTTGGGACCTTCCCCTTTGGAACATTGACCTATACAGATACTGACGTTGCCGTAGGAGAGAGATCTTACTATTATCGCGTGTTTAATATTGATGAATGTGGTGATCGCTCTGCCAAAGGATATATCGGTCGTACGATTCACCTGAATGCTTTCTTGACATCTAATGGAAAAATTCCTTCCCTTACCTGGAACCATTATGAGGAATGGGGCAATGGTGTTTTGAATTATCAGATCGAAGTATTAAATGAGCAGACTGGCCTGTTTGAGATTGTCGAAAATGTATCGGCTACCCAGATTGATTTTCAGGATGATATTACCAGACTCAACCAGGCTACCTATTGTTACCGAATTGTAGCAACAGAAGTAGGAGGAAATGGAGCGCGTTCTGTGTCCAATACAGCCTGTGTCATATTTGCACCTAAAATTTTTGCTCCCAATGCATTTAGTCCTAATGATGATGGACATAATGATGAATTTAAAGTGTTTGTACCCAATATTACCAATGGGGAAATGAAAATTTACAACCGCTGGGGGCAGCAAATCTACATCAGTAATGATCTTTCCAAAGGGTGGGATGGAACCTATAAAGGTTCTGGCGTGCCTGAAGGAGTGTATGTTTTTGTCATTACCGGAACTGGAGTAGACGGTAGTTCTATTAACAGTAAAGGCACTGTTACGCTGATCAGATAATACTTAAACCAACCTTGATTATCCGCCACCAATCCAGAATATTTTTGGATTGGTGGCGGATTGATTTTTTGTCCCACTTGTTAGTCAGGATGTTGGATTGGCATAATTTTAGACATAAATGGAATAAGAATGATATAGATATGAAAGCGATAATTACCCTTACTATTCTTATTTCCCTTACCTCTTTCTCTTATGCTCAGGAAGAACTCAGACTTCCCGGTCCGGAAAATACTCAATCAGAAATTATCTCTATTGGATGGTATCCCAACCCTGTCCATGTAGGGGATAAAATTTCGGTTGATGTAAACCTCAGGGTTGAATCAGAAATGAAAACCGAACTTGTCGATGCATTGGGCAAAAGAGTGTTTGAATTAAAATCCAATTATCCGGAAGGCAAAAGTACCCTGACCCTTTACACCAATGATATTGCACCGGGACTGTATTTTGTAAGAGTTACTACTGAGCAAGGTTTCCGATCGGAAAAAATCATTATTGAATAAATCTTGGCATTCTGAGCGAAAAAATAGCCGCAGATTATTGCAGAAAAAGAACAATTAGCTATATTTGCAGACCCTTAGGGAAATTTATATATGGTGGCTATAGCTCAGCTGGTTAGAGCACTAGATTGTGGTTCTAGGGGTCGTGGGTTCGAATCCCATTAGCCACCCTGAGAATAGAAAGTCGCTTCAAAATGAGGCGACTTTTTTTTATAATCGCCTTTCCCAGGCAGCTACTAATTTGGATTGATTAATCGGCACTACCCCGACCTCTTCGCACACAAGTCCGGCAGCAAGATTCGCGACATTGGCTGCTTCTAATACTTCCAAACCTGCCGCAATACCTGCACTTGCTACCGCAATTACGGTATCACCCGCACCGGAAACATCTACCAAATCTCTGACAAAGGTAGGAATATGATGAACCTGGCTATTCTCATCAATTAATAACATCCCGTTTTCACTCAGCGTTACGAGGGTATTCTGATGAGGCATCCTGTCTTTCAAACTCAATACCGCTTCTGCGATCCCCAATGTATCTTCCCGGTCAAGCCTCTCCCCCATCGCTTCACTCAATTCCTTTAGATTCGGTTTGAACAGTTTTACACCTTTAAAGTTAAAAAAGTGGTGAAACTTGGGATCTACCATAACAGGAATTTGGTGAGTATTCGCCAATTGAATCACTCCTTCAATCAGTCCCCTGCTTAAAAAACCCTTATTATAATCCTGGAAAATGATCCCATGACATTCCGGAATAAATGGTTTGAGTTTTTCCAAAATATTTGCAGTATCTGAAGACTGAAGATACGTTTTATCCTCTCTGTCAATTCTCAACACCTGCTGATGGTTTCCGATTACCCTCGTTTTGACTGTAGTCCTACGGGTTGTCGTTTCTTCTATCAAATTGGTCTTAAAGCCGTATTTATGGGCAATAGACAGAAATTTTTCTCCATCCATATCCTGACCAATCCATCCGCAAAGGACCGGAGAGATCCCCAAAGCATGTAAATTTAAAGCCACATTGCCTGCTCCTCCCAAACGATTTTCTTCACGAAATATATCTACTACCGGGACCGGAGCTTCAGGTGAAATCCGCTCGACCTTACCCCATAGATAACGGTCCAACATTAAGTCTCCAACTACAAGTACCTGGAGAGACTGACAAGTTGTGAGAAAGGATTGAATATCAAACAAAAGTGTATAATTAATTAAAACAAAATTGCGGACCTCTGACAGAGACCCGCAACAAATTTAATCATTTATCCAAATAGTAGGGAATGCAAAATTATGCATTCACCTCAACAGGTATAAGTTTTTCAAGAGACCTGCGTAAACGACTTACGCCATCTTCCAAAATGTCCGTTGCATAAGCATACGAAATCCGGACATGGGTTTGCGTTCCAAATGCAGTTCCAGGAACCAATGCCAATCCCTCCTCATCAAGGATATAGAGACAAAGATCATCAATATCTTTAATGATTTCACCCTGAGGAGTTTGTCTTCCAAGAAAAGCACTTAAGTCAGGGTAGAAATAGAAAGCCCCATCAGGCAAAATAACTTTTACTCCTTCGATTTCCTTGAGTTGCTGAAACATAATGTCTCTTCTCCGAAGAAATTCATCACGCATGGCAGTAGTGGTACTCATGTCACCGTTAAGCGCTGCAACTGCTCCCATTTGTGAGAAAGAATTCGCACCGGAGGTACACTGTCCCTGAAGTTTTTCGCAAAGCTCTGCGATCTCTACAGAGGCTGCGATATACCCCAGACGCCAGCCTGTCATGGCATATCCCTTTGCAAAACCGTTAACCGTGATGACACGGTCATAAATAGAAGCGTAAGTTCCGAGACTTACATGCTCCTGGTCATAAGCAATATGTTCGTAAATTTCATCAGAAATAATAAATACGTCAGGGTATTTTTCCAGTACTGCAACCAGGGCATCTGTTTCCTCACGGGTGTACATACTTCCTGTAGGGTTGGAAGGCGTATTGAAAACCACCAGTTTTGTATGAGGTTTAATGGCCGCATCTAATTCTTCAGGTGAAATTTTATAGGCAGAATCAATATCTGTATTAACAATAGTCGTTTCTGCCTGAACCAAATGAAGCATGGCTTCATAAGACACCCAGTAAGGAGCAATCAAAACGGCACCATCACCGGGGTTCATGAGTGCGAGAATTACATTATATAAAGACTGTTTGGCACCAGTTGATACCACAATCTGATTGGGTTTATAATTTAATCCATTTTCACGTTTCAACTTATCGACAATCGCATTCCGAAGGGCAGGATATCCAGAAACCGGAGCATAATGAGTAAACCCATCGTCCAGTGCCTTCTTGGCTGCCTCACGGATATGATCAGGTGTATCAAAGTCTGGTTCGCCAAGTGTGAGACCAATTACATCCCTTCCCTCAGCCGTCAATTCTCTGACTTTTTTCGCAATTCCTAGTGTTGCGGATTCTTCCAATGAGGAGATAATTTGTGAATATTTCATTATTAATGGATTTGAGCATGCAATAATACAATAAATCGTGTCATTTATTGAAAGAATACCAGAAAATTTTTCATTCTGGCACCTTACAACCATTTCGCATTACCAGTGGTCATTCTAATAACTGATTAACCCAACTATAAAATATGAGGTACTTAGCAATTTTTTCACTAACAATCGTGGTATTTCTTACCAGTTGCTCCACTTCAAAAAGACAATATCTGAATAATTATGAAGAATTGATGGATGAGGTTGCCCAAAATCATCAATCTTTCGATCATGATGAGTGGAATAATGCCAATGAAGAATTCAAGATTCTGGTAGAAGAATATTATCCGGAATATGAAGAAGAGATGACAGACGAAGAAAAAGTGAGGTTCTGGACACAGGCTTTTACGTTTCAGGTTCTGCAGCACAAAGAAAGAGTCTTTGAAGAATTTGAGGAAAACGAAGAGGTTTATGTACAATTGATGGAAGAAAACGCCCGCTTCATTGACGAAATCAGTGATCAGGTCATTGAAGATGTTTTGCCAGAACTGGAACGAGTTCTTCCTGAACTCAATGAAATCGGGAAAGAATTTGTACAACGACTGGAAGAAAAAGGCACTTTAGATAAAATGAAACGAAGCCTGGAAGACTTTGGGGAGAGAATGGAGGAAATCAGCAAACAGCTGGAAGAAGATAGTTCTGAAAAACGTACTTCGAGAGAGTATTAATATTACTTTAAAAAAAATGCGGAAGCCTGTTTTTTGACAGGCTTCCGCATTTTTTTTATACTATTTTTTATCTACGCAGAATCTTATGAGAATAAATCCGCCCATCAGGATGAGTAACCTTCAGGATATACACCCCTCCCTCCAACGATCCCAAATCAATTTCCTGACGACGAAGCGTAGAAACAGCATTCATCCGCAGAATTCGCCTTCCTGAAAGATCAAACACATCCAGTTCTACCTGATTTGCGCCCAACTGACTGGAAAACTCCAGATTTATTCTCTGGTCAAAAGGATTCGGATAAACCGAAATCAGATCTTCAGAAAGTTGTTTTTCAATATTGGTTTGCACACCGACTCCCTGCCAGCGGCCAATCGTATCATTTACTACATTATCATCTGTACCAAATCCGCTGATCCAGACCTTAAGTTTATATAGGGTCTTTATTCCGGGGTACCACAAACTATCGTGTACAAAGGCGACTGTATCATTGGGCACCAAAGTCAGCGTGCGATAGAGCGTGTCAGTATTTACTTCTTCTTCATCAATCTGATAGTGGACAATCAGCATATTATTGGTAGAATCAAAGCTTACAGTATCTAATCCTGCATTAATAATCGAACCAACAATTTCTGTGGGTAACAAATTCTTAGTTATAATCGGTTCAATTTTCCGCAAAGCAATATCAAAAACTTCTACTTCAGCCAATCGGATATCGTCAAGCGCCAGAATGAATTTATCAAGCGAGGTATGGCGAAAAGCGATATACACTTCCTGCCCTCCGTAATCCGAAAGATTAATCGAACGATAGGTGAATTCATCTCCCTCTGCCTCAACGGTTAATACAGGCGGATTTTGAAGGAAACCAGCCGGATCAGGGGTAGTGGTAGAGATGCGTATTTCATAACTTTCCGGGAAAAATTTGTCCTGAGAATACGCATACCAGGAGAGGCACGCGTTATTAGGCACCATTACCTTCGGGGAAACGAGGTAATCATCACTTTGGCCGATGGTATCAGCATACCATGAAGCGGAAGCAAGTACACGGTTTGTCGAATCAGGATCTTTAAAATCAATTACTGACTGCCATCCTTTTTTTCCTGTTAAAAAAAGAATTTCGCTACGAGGTGAAAGTGTATCGAGGTCATAAGTCAGCCAATCTCCGGGGATCGAGTCCGCGTTAAATCTCTGATCCAGGATTACATTTCCGCCACAGGGGAATCTGCGAAGGTTTTTTAGTGATTCCAGATCTGAAGGATGTCCCGAACGGCTGGGTCTTTCATTTTGCCCCAAAGCAATCTGGACGAAAAAAACAGTGATTAATAAGCCAACTATTTTATAAGAAAATGAATTCATACAATTTTTTTGCATTGATATGTATAATGAGGATGCATTTGGGCGAAGATTCGTTGCGCACCTGATGCATTTCTTAGTAATCATCCTCCAAATCAGTCATTTGGTTGCCTGTATATATGGGAAAACTCAAATTACCCGGAAGCAATTTGAGTTCTGTATCAACAATATCTTTGGACAATTCTGGAATTATATTTTCGCTCCGTTGGCGCGCATTTCCTTTACCACTGCGTAGATTCCCTTCTTGGAAATAGTCCTTAAACCAGACGCAGAAACCTTTAGGGTTACCCATTTATCTTCTTCAGCGATGTAAAAACGCTTCTTCTGAAGGTTAGGATAAAATTTTCTGCGAACTTTATTATTCGCTTTGGATACGTTATTTCCAGTGATAGTTTTTTTTCCGGTTACTTCACAAACTCTAGCCATTGTCTTATTTTTTTCGATTTCGGACTGCAAATATCTGCAAAACTCCCCAAAAAACAAACCCTGATTGAATTTATCCTTGCGAATTCAGGAAAATCAGATGATTTTTGCAAAAATAATTGAATATGCCGGTTTTAATCAGTAAAAAATTTCGGTTTGAGTCAGCCCATTATTTACCCAAAATGCCTGATGGGCACAAGTGTAAAAGGCTTCATGGGCATAGTTTCCGGATAGAAGTTCACGTTTTAGGAGAAACCGATCCTCAAACAGGCATTTTAATTGACTATGGTGACATCAAACAAATTGTCAGCCCATTAGTTAAACGTTTGGATCACAGGTGCTTAAATGATGTGGGTGAAGAAGAGGGAATTGAATTATTAAAAAATCCTACTTCAGAAAATATTGCTCAATGGTTTTTTGATGAACTAAAACCTGAACTTGAGGGTTTGTATAGCATAGTGGTTCACGAAACATGTACAAGCAGGTGTGAATACCGGGAAAATTTTTCATGATTCTCCGCATTTTATTGTAGATCCTCAATATAGCGCTGCATTTTTCAATATAGCTCCGCATTTTAATGCGGAGAATCCATGCGGAACTTTAAATAATTGCTTATTTTTGTATCGTGAAAGATATCACTATTGCAATTGATGGATACGCCGGCTGTGGCAAAAGCTCTACAGCTAAAGAAGTAGCTAAAAAGTTAGGCTACTTATATATAGACTCAGGAGCTATGTACAGGGCGGTCTCGCTTCATTTTTGGCGACATAATATTGACTTTGAAAACGAGTCTGAAGAGCTTATCGAGGAGCTTGAAAATATTTATATCGATTTTAATTTTGGGCGAAACAAGCCATTTCCGGTAGTAACACTCAATGGAGTCGAAGTAGAAGATGAGATTCGGAAACCGGAAATTTCAGCGATTGTCAGCCAGGTAAGTGTACACAAAAGCGTCAGACGCGAAATGGTAAGCCAACAACGTCGGCTGGGTGAGGCCGGAGGAGTGGTTATGGACGGCAGAGACATCGGGACTGTTGTTTTTCCCAATGCCGAACTGAAAGTTTTCATGACTGCTTCCATTGACAAAAGAGCTGAAAGGCGATTGGCCGAATTACAAAGTAAAGGGATTCCGGCTTCTTTGGAGGACATTAAAGCGAATCTTGCTCAACGCGACCATATTGATTCATCTCGTGAAGTGGGACCACTCAAACAAGCCCCGGATGCAGTTCTCATTGATACTACCAACCTTAATTTTGATGAGCAGGTAGACCTTGTTTGTAAACTTGCCAAAGAAAAAATTGCTAAAAAATCTAATAAGAAAACTTCACAATCCAGATCCTAATGATGCATATAGAAATAGATAAAAATTCAGGTTTTTGTTTTGGGGTTGTTTATGCGATAGAAATGGCAGAAGACTACCTCAAAGAACATGGCAGCCTCTATTGCCTCGGGGATATTGTTCACAATAATAAAGAGGTAGACCGCCTGGAAGCCATGGGCCTCAAAATTATTGAACATGCTGACCTGGAAAACCTGAAGAATGCTACTGTTTTGATTCGTGCCCACGGTGAACCTCCGGAAACGTATCGGCTGGCGATGGAAAATAATATCAAATTGATTGATGCTTCATGCCCGGTGGTTCTCAAACTCCAAAACCGCATTCGCAATGCTTATGACGAAGAACGTCAGATCATTATTCTGGGGAAGAAGGGCCATGCTGAGGTAAACGGACTGGTGGGACAAACCAACCAGGAAGCCATTGTGGTTACAACTGAAGAGGATGTAGATCAACTGGAAATCAATGGGCCGGTTTCTCTTTTTAGCCAAACAACCAAAGGAACCAAACTTCTCTATGAGATCAAGGACAAAATGGAGGAAAAATTTGATGACTTCAAATTTAATGATACCATTTGCAGACAAGTGAGCAACCGGGAACCGGAACTCCAGAAATTTTCGGACAAACACGATGTGATTATCTTTGTATCGGGGAAGAAAAGCTCAAATGGCAAAGCGCTTTATCAGACCTGCAAAAATGTAAATCCGGATAGTTATTTTATTTCGGATGTCTCAGAATTGGACCTTTCCTGGTTTGATGGCAAAAATAGTGTAGGTATCTGTGGTGCAACCTCTACCCCCATGTGGCTCATGGAAGAAGTAATGAAGTATATAGATCAAAAGGTAAATGACAAAGTCCTCCAATAGGTTTTCAGGTATGGATTATCCCAGCATTAAAGAAGAAATTGCAAACAGCATTACTCATGGATTTGGAGTTTTGCTCAGTTTTATCGGGATTCCGATTATGGTTTCCTATGCTGTATTTAAAGGTACTCCCCAACACGTCTGGGCAGTAAGCATCTTTTCAGCTACTTTGTTGATGCTTTATATATTCTCAACTGTTTATCATAGCATCCAACAACCTTCGGCCAAAAGGGTATTGAGAATTTTTGACCACATCAGCATCTATTTTTTGATTGCGGGGAGTTATACGCCTTTTATTCTTTTTTTCATGAATCGGACCAGTGGGTATGTATTTTTAGGGCTGATCTGGGCGATTGCGCTGGCAGGGACTATTTTTAAAGTCTTCTTCACTGGAAAATTTAACCTTATTTCTACCATTCTATATGTCGCTATGGGCTGGATGGTATTATTTATTGCCAAACCCATATTTTCTGCCATGTCCTTTGAAGGTATCCTTTGGCTGGCAATAGGAGGTGGCGCATATACATTGGGAGTAGTTTTTTATCTGTGGAAAAACCTTCGCTATAACCATGCAATCTGGCATGTATTTGTACTTACAGGAAGCATTAGCCATTATATATCTGTCCTTTACTCCATGGATTATGTGGTAGGAAACATTTCTCTTTAATTAAGTCCATGAAAACAATAACCAGAATCATATTATTGGCTTTATTGGCCCTGGGATGTGCTGACGCTGAAAAAAGAAAACAGGTAGAAGGAGCCCCTCTGATTTCTCTCACCTATACAGATGACTGGGAGCGCTCTTTTACCTTCCAGAATCCTCCCCAAAAAGTTGTTTCTATTGCCCCCAATATCACGGAAATTATTTTTGCTATTGGTGCAGAAGATAAACTGGTGGGAAGATCGCAGGCTTGTGATTATCCCGATGAGGTGCTTATGTTTCCGGAAATTACAACCTTCCCTCAATTGGACCTGGAACAATTAAAAGTCCTGGATGCTGACTTAATCTTTTCAACTGATGAGATTTTCACCAAAGATGATCTTGCACAATTGGACAGACTGGATTTTCCAGTGTTTATCCAACATTATGAGGATATGCAGGATATTTATCGGGGAATTCAAAAGATCGGACATGTGCTCCAGGTTGATACAGCAGCTCAGAACCTCGTTGACTCACTGCAAACACTGGAACAGAGAATTATTGATTCTACAGAGAATCAAATCAAATATCAGACGATGATTTTAATCAGTGCTGATCCCCTGAAAGTTGTCGGTGGTGCAGGTTTTCTCAACCAGTTAATTGAAAAAGCAGGCGGAAAAAACGTCTTTGCAGAAAATGATGAAGCTTATCCGGAAATGACACCCGAAGCAATCCTGAAGGCCCAGCCGGAATTCTTGATTCTCCCATCCAATGATCCTCAGGTATATGCAGATTTACTGGCAAAATATCCGATTCTATACAATACGCCTGCCGACCAACTCAAACAGGTTCATATTATTGATCCGGATCATTTATACCGTCCCGGTCCCCGTACGCTGACAGGCCTTCTGGAATTAACCCATATTTTACACACGCAGTTAAATCCTCAAAAATTTACAGATGCGTTTTAGGCATCTATGGGCTTTGGGACTATTGCTGATTTTGGCAGTCCTGGCAGTCATTGCCGGAATTGGAACCGGGTCTTTTGATTTTAGTTATGGAGAAATCTGGCAGGCACTCTGGAACCCTGATTTTCCCAATCGCATGGTCATCATGGATTTGCGTTTACCCAGAGCGCTTTTGACGCTAATTGTGGGAGCGATTCTGTCTATGACTGGTTTCTATATGCAGGCCCTGATCAAAAACCCTTTGGCAGATCCGTATATCATGGGCGTTACAGCAGGGGCTGGTTTTGGGGTAAATCTGTTAATTCTCGGTCTCATACCTGTTGTCAGTTACTCTATTTTCACCCAACCTGTTTTTGCTGGAATTGGGGCTTTAGTAAGTCTTTTATTCGTAACGGCATTGGGATTTCGCAGTTTTTTCGAGGACAATTCCAAACTATTGATCGCCGGAGTAGCCGTCTCTGCCATTTTCACAGCTTTTACAGGTTTGCTGATTTATATGTATGCTGACAGTGATCAGGTCAGAAGACTGGTTTTCTGGACATTTGGAAGTTTTAACCGGGCTAATTGGGAAGCCGTATGGGTTTGTCTGGGCCTCTACATAACTGGCCTGTTATTTGGATTATTTTACGCAAGGAAAATGGATGTTTTGATTATGGGAGATATTCAGGCTGCAACGCTGGGAATGCAGGTTTCCAGAATCAAACTCATTTTGCTTACAATCAGTTCTCTCATTGTTGGAGGCGCCGTTGCTTTTACAGGGCCAATTGGTTTTGTAGGAATGATTATTCCCCATTTTTGCAGAACTCTGTTTGGGATTAATCATCGACCTAATTTAATTTTGGGATCGGTATTGGGAGGCGTTTTTCTGGTTAGCTGTGATGTTCTGGGACGCTGGATTCATCCACCGACAGGTCTACCGATTGGCATTATTACAGCTATCGTGGGAGTTCCGTTTTTTTTGTATATCCTGTTTAGTAAACAAACGTATTTGTGATGCTGGCTTTTAGCCTTTTGCTTTTAGCCTTTAGAAAGAAAAAGAGCCGACATCGATCTGCTAATAACAAAAAGCCAATAGCCAAAGGCCAATAGCTAAAAGCCAAATAATAAATTATTTTTTGATTCAGGGAAGTCGTAAATTGCAAGCCGAAAGGAAGATTTAGATGAAGAACATTCGCAACTTTTGTATAATCGCTCATATCGACCATGGTAAAAGTACTCTGGCGGACCGTCTGCTGGAGGAAACTCAAACCATTACCCATCGGGAAATGATGAATCAGGTTCTCGACAGTATGGACCTCGAGAGGGAAAAGGGTATTACCATTAAGAGCCACGCCATTCAGATGGTGTATCATCAAAATAATGAAAAGTATATCCTCAATTTGAT